>NZ_JAUBTN010000001.1:62078-238047 GCF_036705055.1 Microcoleus sp. CZ3-B2
AAACCGGGTTTTTTGCCAATTTTTTCGACGATCGCGCAAGATTGTCGGAAAAACCCGGTTTCTGAGTTGTGGTGGCGCGGCCTAGAAACCGGGTTTTTTGCCAATTTTTTCGACGATCGCGCAAGATTGTCGGAAAAACCCGGTTTCTGAGTTGTGGTGGCGTGGCCTAGAAAATGTAACGACTTGTAACGTATAATTAAGGCGAAGCGAACAGAGGGCAGTAGTATTAAATGCGAGTTGCGATCGCCGGAGCCGGCCTAGCAGGGTTATCCTGTGCAAAATATCTCACCGATGCGGGTCACACCCCCATCCTCCTAGAAAGTCGGGACGTACTCGGCGGCAAAGTAGCCGCTTGGAAAGATGCAGACGGCGACTGGTACGAAACCGGCCTCCACATATTTTTCGGTGCATACCCAAATATGCTCCAACTATTCAAAGAACTAGACATCGAAGACCGGCTGCAATGGAAAGAGCACTCGATGATTTTCAATCAGCCGGAAACACCCGGAACCTATTCGCGCTTTGACTTTCCGAATATTCCGGCTCCCTTCAACGGCCTTGTGGCTATCCTCAGAAACAACGATATGCTCACCTGGGCCGAAAAAATCAGTTTCGGCATCGGTTTGGTTCCGGCGATACTTCAGGGCCAGAAATACGTCGAAGAAATGGACAAATACTCCTTTTCCGAGTGGCTCAAAAAGCAAAACGTCCCCCCCAGAGTCGAAAAAGAAGTATTCATCGCCATGTCCAAGGCGCTGAATTTTATCGACCCCCACGAAATATCTGCAACCATTCTGCTGACAGCCCTCAACCGCTTCTTGCAAGAGACAAAAGGCTCGAAAATGGCTTTTTTAGACGGTTCCCCTACGGAGAGGTTGTGTCAGCCGATGGTAGACTACATAACTGAGCGCGGTGGCGAAGTCCGGTTGAATGCACCCATCGGGGAGTTTTTGCTCAATGATGACAACACGGTGCGCGGTTTCCAGATTCGGGGTGTCAAGGGGGCAGAGTCAGAAGTTCTGACGGCTGATATTTACGTTTCGGCGATGCCGGTTGACCCGCTGAAGTTGATGATGCCGAAACCTTGGGCCGAAATGGGTTATTTCAAAAAGCTCGAAGGTTTGGAGGGTGTACCGGTGATTAATGTACACTTGTGGTTCGATCGCAAGTTAACAGATATCGACCACTTGCTGTTCTCGCGATCGCCCTTGCTGAGCGTCTACGCCGACATGAGCAACACCTGCCGCGAATATGCCAACCCAGACAAATCCATGCTGGAACTGGTACTCGCACCGGCAAAAGACTGGATAGGCAAATCTGACGAAGATATCGTCGCAGCCACAATGGTCGAGTTAGAAAAACTCTTTCCCGACCAAATCCCAGAACCCGCCAAACTGCTGAAATATCACGTAGTCAAAACCCCACGTTCCGTCTACAAAGCCACTCCCGGCCGTCAAGAGTGCCGTCCCACCCAAACCACTCCCATTAGCAATTTCTATCTAACGGGGGATTATACAATGCAGCGTTATCTTGCGAGTATGGAAGGTGCTGTGCTTTCTGGTAAGCTGACAGCGCAGGCTATTTCAACGGCCAATAACAAATGAAAAATTAAGAATTTTTCATAAATACTGGGATGTGCGCGCGGGCGACGTGAAACCGGGTTTTTAGCCAAAATATTTGCTGAAAACCCTCAATCTCGGTTGAAAAACCAGGTTTCTCGGTTCGGATGCGTCAATCCTAAAGACGTAAAAGAATCTCCCGTTGTCTCAACGGGGGAATGTCAGTTCTAATCTTTAAATTTCTTATTCTCGGATGCTGCAACTGTCAAAACTCCAGTGCATGAGAACTCTGGCCTCTTTGGATGAATCCTACGAACTGTGCCGCCAAGTCACAGCGAGTTATGCCAAAAATTTTTATTTAGGCACTCAACTCATGCCCGAAGCTAAGCGTCGGGCTATCTGGGCGATTTACGTCTGGTGCCGCCGCACCGACGAACTCGTAGACGGGCCAGGTTCTGAGGCTACGACCCCTGAAACCCTAAATTTGTGGGAAAAACGCCTAGAATCGCTGTTTGCGGGGCATCCGCACGACGATTATGATGTCGCTTTGGTGGATACTTTGTCTCGTTTCCCGATCGACATTCAGCCGTTTCGAGAGATGATTGCGGGCCAGCAAATGGACTTGTACCGCAGCCGCTACGAAACTTTTGAAGAGCTCAATCTTTACTGTTATCGAGTAGCGGGTACTGTCGGGCTGATGTCGATGTCTGTGATGGGTGTAGACGAATCGAACCGGGCTGCCAACTGGAATTGGCACTGGGGAAATAAAATTCCCCAGGAAGAAGCAATCGCCCTCGGTATAGCCAAGCAGTTAACTAACATTCTGCGCGATGTCGGAGAAGACGCCCGTCGCGGCCGCATTTACCTGCCCTTAGAAGACTTAGCGCTGTTTAACTACACCGAAGAAGATTTATTCAACGGTGTGATTGACAACCGCTGGCGGGAGTTGATGAAGTTTCAAATCCAGCGAGCTCGCAAATTATACGCCAGCGCCGAGCCCGGAATCAAAGTTTTGAGTCCCGATATCCGCTGGACAGTGTGGGCTGCTACGATGTTGTACAGCAGAATCTTAAATGCGATCGAACGGAATCAGTACGATGTTTTCCAGAAGCGGGCTTATGTCAGCAATTCTCAGAAATTGCTGTGTCTCCCCGCCGCTTGGATCAAGTCAAAAGTGCTTTAGCCTCCGGCAATATTGCTTCGATATCAGTCCGCGCCGGCGGACTTTGTTATGGCGCATCAAAATTCTCTTCGGAGGGATGATTTTTGCTTTCCAGCAATTGTTTTTCCTGCTGGAGTTTGGCTTCTAAATTTTGAATTTGTTCGCGGCGGGCTTCAAGTTCGATCGATCTCCGAGACAATTCTTGACTTTGCAAAGTGAGAGATTGGCGGCACTCTTCTGCTTTCTGGGCTTCTTGCTGCAAAAAATCGGAAGTAAAGCCTGTGGTTAAATACTTTTCAACTAATTCTAGCACCCAGTTTGTAGCTGTTTGAATATTCAAAACCTGGCTATTTTCGCCAATATCTGCTAATACTAGCATTCCTTCATTTAACACATTTTGATGACAATTTGGCGGCACTATCAAGACAGTTTGTTCGGGAAGAATAGCCCAAGTCTCATCAGCATTTTGACAAGCCAGCAATTGCAGACTTATTTCACCTAAAATATCCTTCTTTTGTACTTGGGCTAAATATAGCATAAAGGTTATTAGTTATTGGTTGTTGGTTATTAGTTATTGGTTATTTGTTATTGGTTGTTGGTTATTGGTTATTGGTTATTGGTTATTGGTTATTGGTTATTGGTTATTGGTTATTGGTTATTGGTTATATCAAATCCGGTAGCATCGGAATGATTCAGCAGATATATATTCTCGGACTCTGTGTACTCTGTGTACTAATAAGGTTAAATCACCTGACGATGCAAGCGGAAACGATATTATTGGTTGTTTGTTATTGGTTATTTGTATATCTCGCTTGTGGCCGAGACTAGATCCCCCTCGCATCCCCCTTTTTAAGGGGGTTAGGGGGGATCGAGAGGATGGGGACTCAGATAGAAGACTGATACTACCTTGACTGTAGAATTTAGATGCGCCTCAACTTAGCTGTCAACTGTCAACTGTCAACCGTTAACTATTAAAACAACTTTAGCCGATCGCGCAAAATTTCCGCCTGTTTCTCCGCTTCCGCCAAAGCATCCCTCGCGCCCTGAACCACATCAGGAGTAGCCTTATCCACAAACTTCTGATTAGTCAAACGCGCCGCAGTATGCTTAATTTCAGCTTCCACCTTGCTCAACTTCTTCTCTAATTTACCGCGCAAAGCCACCAAATCCACCACCCCAGCCAGAGGAATCAATACTTGTACAGTACCGACAACCCCAGCAATTGTCTGTCCTAAATCTGCATCCAAACTAGATGTTACCGTCAGATTTTCCACCCTGGCTAAATCCTGAATGTAAACGCCTCCATCCGAGATAATTTGGCGTTCCTTCTCGCTTTCGCTTTGCAAAATCGCCGTCACCTTCAGACTCGGTTTGATATCAGAATCCGCCCGCAAATTACGAAGAGTGCGAATTGTCCCGAACAACAACTCAAACTGCTGTTCTAATTCTGGATCGATCGGCGATGTATCGGCTTCAGGATAAGCTTGCAAAGCCAAACATTGATCGTCACCTGTTTGAGTCAGAGTGTGCCAAATTTCCTCAGTAATGTGCGGCATAAAAGGATGCAGCAATTTCAGAATTCCTTCCAACACAAAAGCAAAAGTTTGCTGCGCGACTTTCTTAGAATTGGGTTCAGCATCCTCCTGCAAGCGAGACTTAACTAACTCAATATACCAGTCGCAGAAATCGCCCCAAATAAACTCGTAAAGATTCTTAGCCGCTTCTCCCAAGCCGTAAGTTTCCAAAGAATTGCGACTTTGTTGCACAACTTGATGATAGCGAGAAAGAATCCAGCGATCGCACAATTCCAAACTACCGCCTTCTACAGCCGGACTTCCCAACTGCTGCGGAGTTTGTCCCTCCAGATTCATCATCACAAACCGGGCCGCATTCCACAGCTTATTTGTGAAATTCCGGGAAGCCTCGACTGATTTCGATTCATCAGTTTTGCGATCGTACTCCATGCGAATATTCTGCCCAGCCCCAATCACTTCCTTAACCAAAGTGTAGCGCAAAGCATCAGTCCCGTACTTACCAATCAACAGCAGCGGATCGATACCATTACCTTTACTCTTAGACATTTTTCGACTGTTTTCATCCAACACCAAACCGTGAATGTAAACAGTATCAAACGGCATCTTTCCCGTAAAATGTCCTGCCATCATCGTCATTCTAGCAACCCAGAAAAAGATGATATCAAAACCCGTCACCAGAGTAGTTGTCGGGTAGTAAAAATCCAAATCCTTAGTTTCTTCCGGCCATCCCAGAGTTGAAAAAGGCCACAACCCCGACGAAAACCAAGTATCCAATACATCTGGATCTCTTGCTAATTCGACATCTTTGCCAAACCTAGCCTCCGCTTTTTCTCTAGCATCAGCTTCAGTTTTAGCCACCACAAACGGCGTTGTATCAGTAATTTCGCCGTTAGTTTCGCTAACAGCATACCAAGCAGGAATTTGGTGTCCCCACCACAATTGCCGGGAAATACACCAATCTTTTAGCTTCACCAACCAATCGCGATAAACCTTTGTCCATCTGTCAGGAACAAATACAGGCGAATTACTTTTGTCCAATGCTTCTAGCGCGCGTTGAGAAAGCGGATCTATCTTCACAAACCATTGGGTTGATATCAACGGTTCGACGGGAACTTTGCCGCGTTCGCTGTAGGGAACTGTGTGCTTGTAATCTTCTATTTTAACCAAAAAACCGTCGGTTTCTAACCGCTTCACCACATTTTTGCGGGCAACAAATCTATCTTGTCCTTGGAACTCTCCGGCATTTTCATTTAAAGTGCCGTCCTTGTTCATGATGTTAATAAACGGCAAATTGTGGCGCTTACCCATCTCGAAGTCATTCGGATCGTGGGCGGGAGTCACTTTGACACAGCCAGTTCCGAAAGTTGGGTCAACTAATTCATCGGCAAAAATTGGAATTTCGCGATCGAGAATGGGCAAAGTGACAGTTTTACCGATAAGATGCTTGTAGCGATCGTCCTCTGGATTCACGGCCACTCCAGTATCGCCCAACATCGTCTCCGGCCGAGTCGTCGCCACCTCCAAATAACCGGAACCGTCCGTCAAAGGATAGCGGAAATGCCATAAATGCCCCTCAACTTCCTGCTGATCAACTTCCAAATCCGACACAGCAGACTGACTCGCCGGACACCAATTCACCAAGTAATTACCGCGATAAATCAGCCCCTCATCGTACAGACGGACAAAAGCTTCTAAAACCGCAGCGGATAAGCCTTCATCCATCGTAAAGCGTTCTCGCGACCAATCGACAGACACGCCCAGACTACGCAGTTGATTAGTAATAGTATTGCCAGATTCAGCTTTCCATTCCCAAGCCCGTTCTAAGAATTTTTCTCGCCCTAAATCGTGGCGAGTTTTGCCTTCTGCTTTGAGTTGTTTTTCGAGAATAGTTTGAACTGCGATGCTAGCATGATCCGTTCCCGGCAACCACAGGGTATTGCGTCCAGTCATGCGGTGATAGCGGACGAGGACATCAATCAGCGTCTCTTCAAAAGCGTGTCCCATGTGGAGGCTGCCCGTGACGTTGGGCGGCGGAATGACGACGCAGTAAGGTTCGCCGCCGGCTTCTGGGTCAGCTTTGAAGGTTTGATTGTCTTCCCAGTATTTTTGCCACTTGGTTTCGGTGGCTTTGGGGTCGTATTGGGGTGGTAGGTTTGCGGTCATGGTGGCTTGAGGGTTTTATCTTATTTATGATTGTGCCACAGCGGGGGGAGGGTGAGGGGTGTTTGGGGGAAAGTGCAATTTCTACTTAGTTTACTTTCTTCCCAGTAGAACATTATTTACTTCTTCCTTCTTCCTTCGTGTCCTTTGCGTCTTCGCGGTTCAATAATCCTAATTTTTGGGGTCTGAAAGTAATTGAACAAGCAAAGAAAGAGCGATCGCCCTTTTGGGGATTAAGGGCGATCGCTCTAATTCTAAACTTGTCTGAAGACTAGATTAGAGGATGATGAAATTCGCAGCCGTGAGAGAGTCTTTATGGACGATTGAAATCGTGTTCCCAGAACTGATGGTAATTCGAGAAAACTGTCCAATAACATTGCCGCTCTGATCGGTGTAATCCCCACCGAAGAAGGTTCCTGGACGCGGAACTAAAACATCGGCTCCACTGTTAAAACCAAGACCAGCAGCTATCTGTATCTTGTCATCAGCCACCACAAAATCATTGATTTGATCTTGGCCATTTGCTGCTCCAAAGAAAAACGTATCCTGACCCCCGCCACCAGAGAGCGTGTCATTGCCAGCACCTCCCGTCAGAATATCATTGCCACCTGAACCGCTGATGATGTCATTACCACCTAAACCGTTGAGAGTATCTGCCAAATCTGTGCCAATGACTTTATCGTCTCCCTCAGTTGCAGCAGTTGGCGTTGAATCTTGAACGGTAAATCCGTCAAATTTGTAGCCAACATCTGCCAAAATTGCCAAGTCAACCTTTGTGGGGATAAATGCAAATGCAGAACCACCACTTCCCATAAGGGATGATACGCCTGATGGTGTTGTGATATTGCTTAGATGAATTATGTTATTTGCACTGCTTACAGGAATTGGATTGCCTCCATTAACAATCTTGGCGTTCACACCATTAAAAGAAGTGCCATTAACTCGCGCACTGTAAATAGGTGACTGAGTAAACCCTAGTACATGAGCTATTTCATGGCTGGCAGTGATAAAAAGGCTAGCATCACTACCATTTTCACTGGCAGTATCACTATAGTCGAAGGGCGTTTTGTCAACACTATATGCAACATCAGAACCAAAGGAAATGCTTCCTAGATAAGGTTCATAATTGACTCCATTTACCCGATCGGGCAAAACATAGGAAAAACTCGTTTCATCTTTGTAGCCAGCACCAGAACTGTTTGTTACCCCAACAGCGAAGCTCCTGATAGGGCGAGCGCCGACAAATATCACCACATCGTCGATTTCCTTATCTAAAACGACCTTATCCAATTTTGAAGTTTGAGGATTTGGTACCCAAAGCTCGGTACCAGTGGCAATATTAGGAAATTCATCTTGGATGACGGATTCCCAGTAGTCTGCTGCTGCTTCCAAAGTAGCTTTGCGGTTGGGGTCATTGAAGAACCCATTAGCATCAAACCGATAGTCGAATGTAATGTTGAAAGTGCTTACCTGGGAAGGAGCGCTAGCTCGACCTTGAGCTTTACCCAAAGTCTCGTAGTGTTCCAAAGCACTTTTCACCTGACCCGTCAAAACGGCTTTGGCGACATCATAATTATTAACCAGGTAGAATTTTTCATCAAACGCTGTCGGTTTTACAGGTGTCGGAGTCGTCACAGGCGTCGGAGTCGTCACAGGAGTCGGAGTCGTCACCACAGGCGTCGGCGTTGTCACAGGCGTCGGAGTCGGTGCAGGTGTCGGAGTCGTCACCACAGGCGTCGGAGTCGTCACCACAGGCGTCGGAGTCGTCACCGCAGGAGTTGGAGTCGGTGCAGGAGTTGGAGTCGGTGCAGGCGTCGGAGTCGTCACCGCAGGCGTCGGAGTCACCGCAGGCGTCGGAGTCGTCACAGGCGTCGGAGTCGTCACCGCAGGAGTCGGAGTCGGTGCAGGTGTCGGAGTCGTCACCGCAGGAGTCGGAGTCGGTGCAGGTGTCGGAGTCGGAGTCGGTGCAGGAGTCGGAGTCGTTACAGATTCAGGCGTCGGAGTCGGCGTGATGGAAGGTGTCGGCGTCGAAGCGATCGAAGGTGTCGGCGTCGGTGCAGGTGTCGGTGCTGTTGGTAAAGGCTCGGGCTGCACGGTATTAACTCCGCTAGAATCAGCAATAGCGATACTATTCGTACCCTCCAAAACCGCTAAATATTCGTTTGTTAGCTTATCCTGAATAATCGTGTAGCCAGAATAAACGCCTTTACCCGCATAAATTTTCAGGTCATCAAACGACAGGTCGCTATTTAACTTAATTACATCTTCACCGTCTGTATAATCAGTAATGAAGTCCGCATCCAATAACTGAGAACCGCCGGTAGTTTTACCGATAAAGAAAGTATCATTACCATTCCCCCCAGTTAAGGTATCCGAACCCTTGTCGCCAGCAAGAAAGTCATCTCCCAAGTTGCCCAACAAGCTGTCATTACCTTTGCCGCCGTAAACTGTATCGTTGCCTTTACCACCGTTTATGGTGTCCACGCCGTCGTTTCCATACAGCAAGTCGTCGTCAGAATCGCCAAATAGTCGATCGTCACCTTTGCCGGCATAAACAGTCTCATTACCCTTACCGCCGTACAAAGTATCATTCCCTTCATTCCCGTGCAGAGTATCAGCCCCCTGCTTCCCATAAATCAAGTCATTTCCATCGCGCCCAAACACCAAGTCAGAGCCTTCCCAAATATCACATCTGCATTAGAAGTGCCATTGAGAGTATCGTCAGCCAACGTTCCGTTAATGGTTGCCATTTTTAAGTCTCACTATTACAGCAGTCGAACAGCTAGAACCTGTCTGCTTATTTGTCAGACTCAAGCTCTTGTTTTTATGCGGAACGACGATTTTTGTAATAAAACTTCATAAAACAGGCGGCGGATTGTTCTGATATCGTGTCCGGTCAATTGACCGATCTAAAATGAATTCGTAGTGTGGAATGGGAGTCCGCAATCCCGGAGCTGACTCGCATTCCACACTACAAACTGAAGGTATTTAATTATTTCACCTCTTGATAATCCACGCCATAACTCGTATCTCTCCCCGACAAATACGTAGTTTTCCCCGTCAAAGTCTCCAAAGTTTCTCTGGTTTTAGCCGAAGTAATCGTATTCAGCGGCACTCCTAACTTGCTAGCCAAACCAGCGGCTACGCCCACACCTTGTCCTTGATAAATATTCACTGTCGCAATTCGCCCGACTGATACCGCCATACCGACATAGCCCGAAGATCGCCCGACGATCGCCAAATTACTCACTTTACTAGCCAAAGCGCTCTCTATCCCGAAATTATACACCGGCAGCGGCGGAATTCTCGAATCCAAATCCTTGACTCCGCCCCGCAAGTCGAAATCGTAGGAAAAACTGCCGATCGACTTTTCTGGTATAGTTCCCCCTAGAATAATCTCCTTCCCCGTCAGCGGCGCTACCACATCGCGCACATTCAAAGTTTGTCTGATATAAATCTCATCCGGGATAAATAGTCTCACATCTTTACCCGACTTTTTTTGCAGCCATTCTTGCAGGTGTGACATTTCTTTAACCATTTCAGGAGTCGGTTTTCTGCCGTTAGCTTCCATCTTCATCAATTCGTCAACTTTGTATTTAAACAGAAACCCGTTCCACGACATCGAATTATTTTTATAAACGCAAATATTTGCCTTGTCAAAAAAGAATCCTTTTTCTTGAGTGAAGGGGAGATTTCTATCTGCGTGATAGGCGGCTCCGATGGCTACACTTCTGATATTATATCCGTCTGTATAGGCTTGATAAATCGTACTTTCAAAGTTCCTCATCCAGAATTGTGTACTGGCAGGGTCTTTATATTTGCTAATGCTGGCTTTAATTTTTTCTACTAAAGGAGTGTTGTAGAGAATGTTATCTTCTATTTTGCGTAAATCGGCGATCGTTAGCCCGGTAATTGTCGGGACTACAGATATAGCTAAGGATTCATTTTTTGATTTGATGTTTTGCGATTCATATCCTGTGTAATAAGATAAACCTGCTTTTCTAGCAAGTTCGGCATCTTGAGTTACATCAATAAAAGAATTAGCTTTAATTTTGATTTTAGTGTTATTGACTTCGGCATATTCAATTTTATTATTGACTACGTGAGGAGTAAGAGTTGAGTTGGAAATAACTTTAACTCCGGCTTCCGCAAGCATCTCTTTGAGTGCTTTGTCGGCCTGTTTTGGTTCTAAGCAAGATTCGGGAACATTGGCTTTATCTAAGAATTCCCGGAAGCATTGGGCGTAGGGTTGGCGATACCAATCGGGGATTTTATCTAAATCGACGTAACCTAAACCGCCGCGGGTGAGTACGCCGCCCAAGGGATCGGTTGCGTAGTTCGATCGCACGATCGCAACTTTTCCTTTTTCACCTAAAGTTTTCTTAGCCCATATCGCCGCACATATTCCCGGTACTTCGTCGCCGTACACTACGATATCAAAGTTGCGATCGACTGATGTTGGATGGGCTGCTGGGGGCTTGTTTGTGGCTGTTTGTCGCAGGTTTGGGGGGTCTAATGTGGCACTTGCTTCGTTTCGGTGGGCGATCGAGCTTTTTGCTTCTTTGAAATAGGGGGAGTCAACTAAAACTTTTACGGCTACAAAAAAGATGGCAATGGCAGCTAATTTCTTGAAAGTAGGAGGCATTTAGTTGACTGGTTGATGAATTTGCATTACCTGAAAGTGCTGTTCAGGGTTTAGGGGAATATAGCACGTTTAGGTAATTTCGACACAAGTTTAACTTTTCCGGGAAGGGTTATTAGCGGTTTTGTCAGTGTTACTACTGGGAGAGGGAGGGGAATTGATGTTGATAAGGATGCGAAGGGCGATCGTACTTTATGACTCCCGACTTTCCCAGCCGCTTGTAATGTGATACTGAGAGGGAAGGAAGGGCGAGATAGCAACCCAAATCATTGACTCAGTGGTAAAATTAGATCAAACTGAGGTATGGCGGAAACTTGAGGAGGTACAAACAAGTGACAGCAGAAACACAGGTGACGATCGAAGCAATTGACCATACATCCCCTCATTTGCAAACCGTTATAGCACTAGGTGACGCCAATAAAAAAACTCTCGGCTTGTTACCAAGAGATGCTTTTCTAGAATATGCAATCAAGCGCACGATTCTTGTGGCTATTGATCCCGATAAAACTTGTATTGGTTATCTGCTATACCGGAAGGCGATCCGAAAACACGCAATTGTTATTGTTCATCTCTGCATCGATCCGTCATGGCGTGGCAAAGATGTTGCTAAAAAGCTAGTCAATTACTTAAGTCAAAAAACTCAGGATTTTTATAGGATTGAGCTTAAATGTCGCCGAGACTATGGAATAGACGGGATGTGGTATAAATTAGGCTTTGTTCCCTTAGATGAAAAGACAGGCAAAAGTAAGGATGGTAAACTTCTGACAATTTGGTGGCTAGAACACAATCATCCTACGATATTTTCTTATGCTGCTAATCAGAAGCTTGAATCTAAACTTTGTGCAGTCATCGACACAAGCGTTTTCTTGGAATTGCACGGAAATGAAGAGCTTAAAACTACAGAATCCGACTCTCTACTCGCTGATTGGTTGCAGGATGACTTGGAGTTGTGCATCACTGATGAAATTTTCAAATCAATCAACAGAATAGATGATGCTAAATTAAGAGATAGCAAACGTTACCTCGCTAATAGTTTTACTCAGTTGTTGTATGACAAAACTAGACTTGAAGGTATTTTATATTCTATCGCTCAACTGTTAGCCGACCAATCTATAACCTTCGATCAAGCTACAATAAATCAATTAGCTATAACTATTGCTTCTGATTCTCCGGTATTTGTAACTCGCAACATAGAAGTCTTGAATTTAGCTGATGAAATTTATAAAAAATTTACACTGGAAGTAATTAGCCCAACAAATTTAATTTTAAAATTCGATGATATTCGCAGAAATGTTGAATATCAACCTGTTCGCTTGGCAGGTACATCTATAAAGATGAAACTCATCCATAAATTTGAACAATTTCGATTGGTTGATAGTTTTCATGCTAGTGAAAAGGGCGAAATAGAGGGAGAATTTAAACAACGGCTGCGCCACATTATTGCTAATCCCGATAAATTTAAATGTTATGTTTTTTTAGAAAATGAAAATACACCCCTTGCTTTAATTGTTTTTGATCGACACCAAACTTACGAACTAAAAGTGAAAATCATGCGAGTTCGTCCAGGCGCTATAGCGGCTACACTGGCACGGTATTTGATTTTCTATTCTATATCACTCTCAGCCGATGAAAAGCGACAATTTACCAGAATTATTGACCCCTATCTGCAAGAAACTGTTTTACAAGCTATTCAAGAAGATGCTTTTGTTCGAGTTAACAATGGGTATTTAAAGGCGAATCTTGCTGTTGCAAAAACATCAATAGAACTATCTAATTACCTTGCTGAATTAGGTAGCATGGGGCCAGAATATCATTTTTGCATTCAGCTTGCAGAAACTCTTACTATCAGCGAATTAACTCAAGATATAAAGACTATATCGGAGATAGAACGTCACCTTTGGCCTGCTAAAGTTATTAATGCTGACTTGCCTACATTCATTATTCCTATTCAACCCAGATGGGCAAAAGATTTGTTCGACGAAGAGTTGGCTAACCAGTACCTCTTTGATTCTCAAGCTGATCTAGCGCTAAGACGCGAACTGGTGTACTACAAGGGAAATAATGGCGGTCTAAGACCTGGTGATATTGGTCGAATTTTATGGTATATTAGCTCCGATACATCATTTACTTTTGGAACCAAAGAGGTTAAAGCTTGCTCTAGGTTAGATGAAGTTATCATAGACAAGCCTGACAAATTATATAGACAATTTCGTAGTTTAGGTGTATATGAGTTAAAAGATTTAATGACTCTAGCAAGAGACAAACCCGATGAAGATATTATGGCTATCAGATTTAGCTATACCAAAATTTTTACTAAACGACTGACATTAAATAGGCTTCGGGAAATACTTGAAAATAAAACAACCGTTCAAAGTTTATTTAAGATTTCAAAGGAACAATTCGGAATCATATATAATGAAGGAACCGCGACATAAAGAAAGGAGTGTAACCCATGTCAAGTATCTTGCTATTATCTATTCGACCGGAATACGCCCACAAAATATTTGATAGCAATAAGACTGTTGAATTGCGGCGCGTCCGCCCTCGATTATTGAACGAAGGCGATTTGGTATTAATTTACATTTCTTCCCCGACTAAAGCTGTATTCGGTTCATTCAAAGTGGATACTATCATAGAAAAACCAATTGCGGAACTTTGGGAGGAAGTTGAAGATAAAGCGGGCATTTCATCTGAAAATTTTTATGATTATTATCAAGGTACAAAAACAGGTATTGGAATTTTTCTTAAAGATATTCACAGGTTTAGCCAACCAGTAGACTTACACCGTTTAAGAAAAAAGTTGCCTGAGCTTAAACCACCACAAAGTTATCGTTACATCACGGATAAACAGTTGAGAATAGTCTATTCTCTAGGAGAATGTTCGAGATAAATATTTACTACAATAATTTATTAATCAATAGTTGGCAAGAGCAGTATGCTAGCGAAAAAAAAAGCTGAGTTCGTCAGGCTATTTCAGGAATTTGTCAGTTCATATCCCTACACTCCAGATGGGTTACGTCATAGGGTGGCTTACGAGGAGCAGCGTCAGCAGGGACGTAGAAATTTTGAAGCGATCGCTGCTGCTGCTGAGTCTGGAGAAGATGTGAATGAATCTATAATGTTGAAACTTCTACCTTACCAAGACTCTCCTACTAATCGACAAAGGGGGGCCTGGATTCATATTAATCCGTGCATAATAAAAGGGTTGTTATGGAATTCAAAATCTTATAAAAAATTGTCATTAATAGCGCCAGTAAGAATTGCCGAATTAATTTTTTATTTAGTCTGCTGTTGTAACGACGAGCCGAGTCGGCTATATTATTCGTGTAGAGAGTTTTCAGAAGAAATGCCCGTCTCCTTGTTCGGCGAGATAGGAATGCTAACACCTATCCTCAATGCTCTCCGTCCCGATGACTTTCTCGCGATTAATGACAAGTCAATACAGGTTATTAACTATTTGGCCAATACTTCGTATAGCAAACAGCTAATAGACTACTCTTCTGCTAACTTAACCGGACGCGAGCTAATTGAAGAATTCACTAAAGAAATGCACCAAAATGGCGCTCCATCTATTCGATATGACGATCTATTTGATATGTTCTGCCACTGGCTTGTAGATGTAAAAAAATATGACTTTCCTAGTAACGAAGTGCAACCAGTAGATGAGGGCATTGTGTTTGAATACGCTGTAGAAAAAGTAGAGTTGCAACCGGAATATCTTTTGAACCAATGTGCCGAAGAAACTGGCTTTGACGAAACAGAACTCAACCGCTATATACACGCCATCCACCGCAAAGGCCAAACCATCATCCAAGGCCCGCCCGGAACCGGAAAAACCTTCATAGCAGAAAAACTCTCCCAACACTTAATTGGCGGCGGTGACGGCTTCTCAGACATTATCCAATTTCACCCCGCCTACACCTACGAAGACTTTATCGAAGGCCTCCGCCCAACAACTCAAAACGGACAATTAACCTACTCCATAGTTCCCGGTAGATTCCTAGAATTTTGCGAAAAAGCCGAAGCCTGTGAAGACACTTGCGTTCTCATTATTGATGAAATTAATCGCGCAAATTTATCTCAAGTCTTTGGCGAGTTAATGTATCTCCTAGATGACCGACAGGACACAAAACGCTTTATTACACTAGCCAGCGGTAAACTATTTAGAATCCCTACAAATGTCCGCATTATCGGCACAATGAACACCGCAGACCGTTCTATTGCCTTAGTCGATAACGCACTCCGCCGCCGTTTCGCATTCATTTCTATCTATCCAAACTATGAAGTGCTGCGACAGTATCACCAGAGAGAGGAAACAGGTTTTCCAGTTGATAAATTAACTAGCATTCTAGAAGATGTCAATCGCGCAATTAACAATAAACACTATGAACTAGGCATCTCCTTCTTTTTGACAAAAACCTTAGCTGAAGATATCCGAGATATTTGGCAAATGGAAATTGAGCCATACCTCGAAGAATACTTCTTTGATAACCTGGAAAAAATGGATGAGTTTCTCTGGGAGAATATCAAGAATAAATTGGGCTATTGACAATCTAACGCCGTCATTAACGCCGATACGGTGGCGTTACCGCATCCACCACAATTATGAAACCAGAATCCCGCCGAATTATCGAACTTAAAGAATATCTATTAGCCACTTTTGAACGAGATTTTATCCCCGAATCAGTAGGAGATAAAATATACCAGAATTATGGCAAGGAAATCGACATAGAATTTCCTAACCCTAAAACAAAATATCAATGGGAATTAAAATCTAAAGGCAGAGTTGGCAACATTCCCATCACTCCCGACTTTCACATTGCCATCCGCCCAAAGGTTCCCATAAACAACTTATTCGGAATGCTTGAATATGCCTACAACCTTAAGATAAAATTTCCCCAAGGGCAGATTCAGTGCCAATCTTTAAAACAAATTTACGAGAGATTAGCTAACATTCTTGCTCAAAAAATTCTCGAACGCTGTCGCAAAGGATTGTATCGCGATTACTTATCCAAAACAGAAAGACTCGCTTATATTCGCGGCCGCGTCGATTTGCGGTCAGCCCTGCAAAAACCTTGGGATGTTAAACTAAAATGCCACTATCACGAACAAACAGGCGATATCGAAGATAATCAAATTCTGGCTTGGACACTCTTCATGATTGGGCGCAGCGGTGTGTGCGGTGAATCTGTTTCATCCACTGTGCGAAAAGCATTTCATGCACTCCAAGGATTTGTGACATTAAAACATTTTAAATCATCAGCTTGTGTCGATCGCACTTATCACCGTTTGAATCAAGATTATCAACTTTTACACGCCTTATGTCGATTTTTTTTAGATAACACAGGGCCCAGTCACGAAAAGGGCGATCGCGAAATGCTCCCTTTTCTCATAGACATGGCTAATTTATATGAACAATTTGTCGCTGAATGGCTCAAAGCAAATACACCAACAGGCTTCTTTGTCAATAAAAAACACACGGTAACACATGACCAAAATTATTCCGATAAAATTGACTTAATTCTACGCGATATTGAAACAAATGAAATCCTGTATGTCCTCGATACCAAATACAAAAATCCAGATCAAGTAGCCAGTAGTGACCGTCATCAAATAGTTGCCTACGCCAATGCAGTAAACTGTAAAAATGCAATTCTCATTTACCCGCAAGACCTCAAACAGCCACTAAACAATAAAATTGGTGATATCCGAGTTCGCAGTCTAACTTTTTCCCTAGATGGCGACCTCAATGAAGCCGGAAAAACCTTCTTAACCTCTCTACCTCAAAAAATCCTCTTCTAACTATTCTCTGCGCCCTCTGGCGCTGGAGCGGTTCATTTTCTCACAAAAAAAAGAGGCGCAATTGCACCTCTCAAACCTTTCATATTAGGGTTCTAAACACTAACAGCTACTTTCGATTCCTTCGCAGTCAACTTCTCGTAAGTCGCCCGCATCTTCAATCCGACTAACACTTGGAACAAACCAGTTCCATTGTTGGAACCGGGATATTCGCGGTGCTGAAGCAACAGGTGAGTTAACTCGCCTTCATACTTCGCAGAAGTCTTGCTCAAATGGCTTTCGATGTAAATAACTTCTTCCAGATTCTCGAACTGACCGTCTACTTCCAAAATCGAGACTTCGTGGTCGTAGAAAGCGTCTGGCCCGTAGTACATCTTAATTCCGGGATAGGAACAAGTCAGTTTGCGACCGCAAGGAACCCAGTTAATTGTTGAACCTTCGTCAAACAAATACGCTGGCTCAAAATTGGCGATACCTTCGCGCTGGATCATCTGCACGCGCAGAACTTTCCGCTCTTTGTCATCTTTAATCAAGTTGGTCGGCAATACTTGAATTACCACATCAGCGTATTGCTTTTGGGGGTCGATGTAAGCGGTGAAATCGGGTTTGCGAGCGTTGATTGCAAACAGCACGTCTTCGTAACGGTGGCCCCGTTCCGCCATGTCGCGCTGGATTTTCCAAGCAATTTTAACTTCGTCGCTGATGTCGAGGTAGACGCTGAAGTCGATGAGATTTCTCACTCGCTCGTCGTAAAGGGGGTGCAGTCCCTCAATCACAATGATGTGATTTGGCTCTACCCGCTCAGGAGGATCGAGCAGACCGGTTTCGTGGTTGTAAATCGGTTTGTCGATCGCCTTACCTTCTTTGAGCGCTTTCATTTGCTCGGCCATCAGGTCAAAATTGTTAGCTCTGGGGTCAAGGGCGGTAATCCCTGTTTCCTTGCGCTGTTTGCGATCGAGACAATGATAGTCATCGAGGCAGATTACAGTCACGAAATCTTCCCCGAACAAATCTGTCAATCGGCGCAAAAAAGTAGATTTTCCGCACCCGGAGTCTCCGGCTACGCCAATTAAAACCACGCGATCCGGCTTACTTGTCATAGTTTCCCTCTAAAAAAATCACTGTTTACTAACTCAAGTCTAGATTCCACAAAATTTCAGGCCGCAGGTAGCGTGCCGGCTTTGTGCGATTTTGTTGCTACCCCGATCGGATCGAGCACTCACCAGCATACAGGAGTCAGTTGACTGCCTGCGAGGGAAGACCCAAGCAATCTTCAAGGCAATTGACATACTCCCGGTCCCTCAAGGCATGGGGATTGTGGATTCAAACAGCTTCTGGCAAGCACAGCTTGTCCGATCTTGCCTCGCCTCTAGGTTGATGCCTCAACCTATTTGAGATTTTTTGGACTATGGAGTTGAGACGGGATTTTTACATCTGGCGAATCAACAATATATAGTTCCATCACGATTCCCGTCCGATCGGGCTTGCCCGCTCGCCTGCCTTATTGGACGGGATCGTACCCCAATTTTTGGGCTATTAATGCTAACTTTAGTGATTAATCTTACCAGAATGCGTCCGCCCACTACAAGTTCAACGTCATTTAATCAAATTGTGCTTTAATTTGTACTTCATTATTATAAGTTGTATATTTCCATGCCGTATTCCCTTTGATAAGCTAAATCCTCTCCCGATATCGGACTCTGCCTCTGCCGAATCTCCAAATCAGAAGGAGCGATCGGGGCCGATCCCGCGATCGGGTAAAATATTGGCAGTACGCAGACAACAATAGCTATAGGTCAACACCTGAACGCAGCCGGACTCTATAGCCGGCGTGATGTTCGGCTGATGGGGAACTGGAGGCGCGATCGACCAAAAAGGGACACGCCCGCCCGCAACGGCGAGGCCCGAAGATTGGCGCGGCCAATTAGTCCAGATGGCCTTAAGAAAAAAGTAAATTGAGTCTAACGTCACATTCTCTTTCTTTATAACTCTGTATCGTGAAGGACAAGCAACAAATGTACAGCCCAAGCATATCTGGTGTAGCGGCCAACTCAGAATCAGGCAGCCGCATCTTTGTTTACGAAGTGGAGGGTATGCGTCAGAGCAAAGCAACTGACCAAACAAGTCACCCGATTCGCCGTAGCGGTAGCGTGTTTATCTCCGTTCCCTACGATCGCATGAATCAGGAAATGCGGAGAATTGCTCGCATGGGTGGCAAAATCGTCAGCATCCGCCCATTAAACGGCGCTCCCGAAACTCATAGCAAAGTTGCACCAGAAGCAGGGCTACAGAGTCAGAAATCTGGAGAAAAAGCTAAGCCCATGACTCAAGCCAAGGAAAAAGTTCAGGTTCCTGTTAACCTTTACAAGCCGGCCAATCCCTATATTGGTAAGTGCATTTCTACAGAAGAATTGGTCAGAGAAGGCGGCGAAGGCACAGTCCGCCACGTCAAATTTGACATTTCTGGAGGCAAGTTACACTATCTCGAAGGTCAAAGTATCGGGATTATTCCTGATGGGACGGATAAAAACGGCAAACCTCACAAAATTCGGCTTTACTCGATCGCCTCCACCCGTCACGGAGACGATGTAGACGACAAAACAGTCTCTCTGTGCGTCCGCCGCCTAGAGTACAAAAGCCCAGAAACTGGCGAACAAGTGTTCGGTGTTTGTTCGACTTTTCTCACCGGTTTGCAACCTGGAGATAATGTCAAAATCACCGGCCCGGTAGGCAAGGAAATGCTCTTGCCAGAAGACGAAGATGCCACCGTAATTATGATGGCTACCGGTACGGGTATTGCTCCTTTCCGCGCTTATTTGTGGCGGATGTTCAAAGAAAACAATCCCGATTACAAATTCAAAGGTTTAGCTTGGCTGTTCTTTGGAGTTGCTTACACTCCCAACATTCTTTATAAGGAAGAGTTGGAAGAATTGCAGCGCGAGTTCCCCGATAATTTCCGCTTGACTTATGCCATCAGCCGCGAGCAAAAAACTGCTGACGGCGGCAAGATGTACATTCAAAGCCGGATTAAAGAGAACGCAGACGAATTGTGGGAATTGGTTCAAAAGCCGAAAACTCACACTTACATCTGTGGTTTGAAGGGAATGGAAGGCGGAATTGATGAGGGAATGTCTGCTGCATCTAGCAAGCACGACGTTGACTGGACAAGCTATCAAAAACAGTTGAAAAAACAGCATCGCTGGCACGTTGAAACATATTAATGTGTTACCTGATTTAATTTGAATAGTAGGGCGGGCTTTGGCTCGCCCTACATTTTTTTGTGAAACAGTTTTCAGCATTAAACAAGATTGCATAAATCTTCGATGGATCCTTCAACCGCAGATGCAAAGCAGATAAACACAGATTAACGCAGATAATTTCAAGATAGGAAAGTAAATGAATGCAATCCAAGTCTATTCAGGGGCAGATTCACCCAATACAAGTGTAAAATAGACAGTAAGCTCACCGAAAAAGGGAGATAACTGACATGGTTATAACTTCTACCCAAAAACTGACCTTTGAAGAATATCTGAACTATCAGGGAGAATCAGGTGTTTGTTATGAATTATATCGGGGACATCTCATCGAAATGCCAACACCCACAGCAATACATATCAAAATTTGCGAGTTTTTGGTTTACCAGTTCCGGCGCTTCTTTGCAGCACACAACCTACCGCTAGTTGCAATTGTGACTACTGCAGTCCGAACTGAAGAAGACTCTTCCCGCATTGCTGATGTGGTAATTTGCACTCGGAGTTTGTGGAAGTCTGCGCGCAACCTGGTTCCACAGTGCTGGACTTTGAAGAAAAACCGCTGTTAGTTATTGAAGTTACCAGTCAAAATTGGCGGGACGACTACATCCGCAAGCGGGCAGAATATGATTTAATTGATATCCCCGAATATTGGATTGTAGACCCCAATCGACCGAAAATACGAGTATGCAGCCGTCCTGAAAATGAAGGCAGTTATTCTCACCAGGAATTTTTGCCGGGACAGCTTGTTCAGTCTGTACAGTTCGCTGAATTTATTTTATCGGTGAATGAAGTCCTATCTCCACCGCTAGTCGAAGATTTAATTCGAGAAGAATCTGTACGGCGACAACAGCTAGAACAGCAGAATCAACAGCTAGAACAGCAAGTTAATTTAGAAAGGCAGCGTGCCCAAAGATTGGCGCAGAGGCTGCGAGAAATGGGAGCAGATATGGATGCAGAGCTTTAAATTGCTGTGTAAATTCTGGATTCATTAGTCATGCAGAGCCCCAGCTTCTTTAAGAAGTCGGGGGTATCGCTATTCTGTGAATGCCCGGTTGTCATACAATGATTGTAGATTAAGTGAGTTTCAACGGGTCAAAGTCGTGGCTTTCAAAATTGGTTTGCTAGGTTTGGGTACAGTTGGCGCGGGAACTGCAGAGATTTTGCTCTCCCGAGACGATCGCCATTCGCTGTTGCAGGAATTGGAAATCTATCGGGTGGGAGTGCGCGATATTTCTCGAACTCGGTCTTTACAATTGCCAGAAAATGTGCTGACAACTGACCTAGAGGCGATCGCCACTGACCCGGAAGTTGATATTGTAGTAGAACTGATTGGGGGATTGGAACCGGCGCGATCGCTCATTCTGCAAGCGATCGCCAACGGGAAGCACGTCGTCACCGCCAACAAAGCAGTTATCGCCCGCTACGGTAGTGAAATCTTCGACGCGGCTAACGAAAAAGGCGTTTACGTGATGTTAGAAGCTGCTGTAGGCGGTGGCATTCCAGTCATTCAAACCCTCAAACAATCTTTAGGTGCAAACCGCATCAAAACTGTCACGGGCATCGTTAACGGCACAACTAACTACATCCTGACGCGGATGCAGAGTGAAGGTGCAGACTTTGCCGAAGTGCTCGCCGACGCTCAGCAATTAGGTTATGCTGAAGCTGACCCTACAGCGGATGTAGATGGATTAGATGCGGCTGATAAAATTGCTATTTTAGCCTCGCTAGCTTTTGGCGGGCGCATCAAATTAGCCGATGTTCACTGCGAAGGTATCAGAAAAGTTAGTGCGGCGGATATTGACTATGCTGATAAGCTGGGATTTACGATCAAGTTGTTGGCTATTGCTGAGGAAAAATCCCAAAGTTCCAAGCAAAATGGGGATGAAGAAGCGGAACTCCTCTCGATTCGAGTGCATCCTACTTTGGTGGCGAAGACTCATCCGCTGGCGAGTGTCAACGGTGTTTACAATGCAATTTTAATCGAAGGAGAGCCGATCGGACAATTGATGCTGTACGGGCGCGGTGCGGGGGCGGGCCCCACAGCTAGCGCGGTGGTATCGGATATTTTGAATGTGGCGGCAATCCTGAAAACCGAAACTGTTCCGATTCCCCATCCTTTGCTGAGTTGCACTCATCAACATTACTGCAAAATTGCTGAAATGCAGGAACTTGTGACTCGGTTTTACGCCCGTTTTCTGACGCGCGACTCTCCGGGAGTAATTGGTAAACTAGGGACTTGTTTTGGAAACCACAAAGTTAGTTTGGAGTCCATTGTGCAAACTGGAATTCACGGCAATTTAGCAGAAATTGTGGTGGTGACTCACGATGTGAAGGAAGGTAATTTTCAGCAAGCGCTTGCTGAAATTCGCGCGATGGAAGCAGTCGATAGTATTGCGAGTACCTTGCGAGTTTTGTAAGAATTCCACAAGGTTAATAGTCAGGACTAAATTCCTGACTACTAACCTTTTTTAGATTGTTTTTAGTTTAGTACGGATCAATACAATTGGATTTTGTCGATCGCCCTACAGGAAGGCACTTGCTAGATGCTATCTACGAAAAGTTTGCCAAACCCCAACTACACGATACTTTCAAACCCAGCAATCCGTCAATTTACGTTCGGCACCAGCTAGGGCAAGTTGTGGATGGAAATTATATCATAGAAAAAGTCTTTGAAGACTCTGGTACTGGTTTTTATGCTGAAAGTCGCCTTCCCGTTTCTGGGAACAATCCGCCCGTGCTCGTGATTCGCGGCTACGGTTCTTGGTATCCTTTCGAGCGCGTTTTGGAAGATACGCCCGATGTATTTATGGCAAAACTAGAACGCCAGTTAAAAGCGGCGAAAACTGCGGGTGCTATTGATTGGATAAAACAGCAATTTCACAGCGGAAATCCGCCGGATGTCATCGGAGAAAGTTTGGGCGGCAAAGTTGCTCAGCAAATTGCAGCAAAATACCCGAATTATCTGCGATGTACTGTAAGTTTTAATTCTGTGGGCGTTTCGGAAAAGTTAGCTCAAACTTCCACCGCTAACAATGTTTTTCACTACTTTACTTTAGGCGAAAGGTATGCTTTCTGGGCAAATGAAGGCGATTACATACCGGGAACAATTTTTGTGATTTCCCAGAAAGGGGAAAACTGTTGTTACAAGCTAGAAGAGGCGATCGTCCGAAGGGCTCATTTTGAACGTAAGTTTCGCAAAAGACGAGTCCTGATGGCAATATTTGCCCAGTGGCTGTTGTTAAATCGGCATAATGCGATCGTCCTCAACAAGAAAAAGCCGGTAGTCGTTCAGATCGATCGGGCTCAATTGCAAATTTTCCGAAAAAGTCGCTTTGTTTAAACTCAGACCAAATTGCTTCAGGTAGCAGAGGGCTGATTTTCCCGCGCTGCGACGGCGAGTACCAGACAAAGGGCTGCGATCGCTTTTTCCCACTCTTCCTTAACGGCGATGGGTTCAACCTCATCAAAAGCGCTAACTAAGCGAGGGATCGATCTTTCTAATGCTTTGCTGGGAATCGATTTGTGCAATTCAACTAAACGAGTTAAACTTTCTTGATTCTTCAAAAAATCCACTACCCATTTAGTAGTATGATCGGGACTGTCCGGGACATTTTTAATTCCTAGTTCTGTTTGCAACCAGTCGTAAAAAGGCGGCAGCTTTTTGGCTAAAACAGCTCCAGCAGTGGGTAAAGTTTCTTTTAGCAAAGCAGTATCGAGACTCCCCAAAACTTGATTTAACTCCGGTGATTCCAGCAAGGTAGTTAATGGAAGCGAAAGCATGGCTTCAGAATCCTCGGGGGATACATTTAAAATCCGCGAAAATGTTTGCAGCATGGGAAAGTATTTGGTATGGATGACTTTTTCACTATAACAATAACACGCCGCACTGAATGTGAGCTACCTCATATTCAGCAATTTTGATGGAAAATAATTAAATTGAACTCATTTTTTGAGGCTAGCAATTCATTGACGGGCATACTAAAATTAAGCCCAACTATTTGAGTGCTGACAAGTTCACCCCTGGTAAATAAAAGTCTCTGCTGTTGAGTAATACCAATTTAAAAAAATCTTGCTCAAATATAACTTTTGGGCAGAGTGAAACAGAGAGTTGTTTGCTCAAATATTGTCGAGGAGGTGCGTCGCTTGGAGATTTTCGATTTTTTTGGGGGACGATCTATGGCGACGCGCCCTACAAACATTGTTGTATAAATTTTAAAAATTGGTATATAGCGGTTCGATCGCGTGGTGACGTATGCCCTATGCCGGATAGTACGTCATATTTCTGAGACTCGGCTATATCTGCGTTCACCTGCAGTTAAGAATTTCGCATTCATAAATCTAAATAAATTCTCCTTTCGCCACCATCACAACCTTACCACCAACCAAAACCTCTATTTCTTCCTGATTTTTTTGAGCTTTCAATAGCAGCAGCGAAGGTCTGCCAATCTCATAACCTTGTTCGACTCTCACATCAATTTTGGCTGCCCCGCAATAACCATATTCTACCAAATATCCAGCCAAACAGCCATTGGCACTGCCCGTCGCCGGGTCTTCGGGAATTCCTAGGGAAGGGGCGAAAACTCGGACGCTTAAATCATTAATGTGGCTGTAGGTTTCCGGGCAGAAAATTAAAATTTCTTTGGCTTCTGTGGTATTAATCAGTTGAAAATATTGGTCTAAGTTAACTTGAGCTTTTTTGAGCGCTGCGAGATTTTTTAACGGTACAATGATAAACGGCACTCCGGTGGAAACTTCTTGAATGGGGAATTTTGCATCAATTTCATCGACTTCTAAATTCAGGATGCGGGCGAGAGTTTCGGCTGATAAAACTTGACCGAATGTTGGCGGGTTTTGTCGCATCCATAAAATATCTGCGGATTGATTGTGATAATTAAAGGTGACAGGAATTTGACCGACGGCTAGATTGAGAATTACTCGATCGACCTTTTCGCCAATTATCTCTTGCTGCAACACAAACGCAGTGCCCAACGTCGGATGACCGGCAAAGGGCAATTCCTTCTTGGGCGTGAATATCCGCACGTCGTAGCCGTTATTTCGCGGATCGGGCGATCGAATAAACGTGGTTTCGGAATAATTAATTTCCCTCGCTATCAGCAGCATTTCGGCCTCTGAGAGCTCGGCAACTCCAGCGCCGCAAAATACAGCTAGCTGATTGCCAGCATATTTTGACTCAGCAAACACATCAACTATATAAAAATTCATATTTCCCTCTTGCAACAGTAGTTTTTAGTCAGGAGTTTTCAGAAACCGGGTTTTTTACGACAATACTTAGTTTTTACCCTCAAATTATCTAAAAAACCCGGTTTATTTGGTTGTACGCGCTCACAAAGCCTTCCTTCTTCCTGATGACGTTGTACGGAAAGCAGTTGCCAGTTGTCAGTTGTCAGTTGTCAGTTACCAGTTGCCAGTTGCCAGTTGTCAGTTGTCAGTTGCCAGTTGCCAGTTGTTACCAATAACAAATAACAAATAACAAATAACTAATGACTAATGACTAATGACTAATGACTAATGACTACTGACTACTGACTTCTAATTACTTCAAACAGCGAATGGCCTGCAACATTCCCCTGGCTTTATTCAGAGTTTCTTCGTACTCCAGATCCGGGTTAGAATCTGCCACCAAACCAGCACCGGCTTGCACAGAAACCGAATGTTTATTTCCATCTAAAGAACGAACAACCATAGTCCGAATTGCGATCGCGCTATTCAACTGTCCTTCAAAATCATAATACCCGTAAACCCCAGAATAGGGGCCGCGACGGCAACCTTCTAACTCGTGCACAATTTCCATCGCGCGAATCTTCGGAGCACCGCTAACCGTACCCGCAGGAAAACCAGCTTTCAACAAATCCCAAGCTGTCTTATCCTCGGCCAATTCTCCCACTACATTGCTCACAATGTGCATCACGTGAGAATAACGCTCAATTCCCATTAATTCATCAACTTTGACAGTACCATTTCGGCAAACTCTACCTAAATCATTCCTGCCCAAATCTACTAACATGACGTGTTCCGCAATTTCCTTCGGATCTTGCAGCAATTGGGCAGCCAAAGCATCATCTAGTTCGGGAGTTTTGCCCCGGCGGCGCGTGCCGGCAATCGGCCGCAAAGTTGCAATCTTTTTGCCGTCGGCAGTATTTTCTGCCTTCACCATAATTTCGGGACTAGAACCGATAATCTGCCAATCTCTGAAATTAAAATAAGCCATGTACGGAGAAGGATTAATCAATCGCAAAGAGCGGTAAAGTGCAAAAGGATCGCCGCTATATTTAGCTTCCAGCCGCTGCGAAATTACTACCTGAAAAATATCTCCGGCTTTGATATAATCCTTGGCTTTTAAGACATTTTCACAATACTTGTCGCGGGTAATATTGCTGGTGTAAGCTAATTCTGTATTTTCATTTGTGGAACCGACATCTTGCTCGTCCCTCGGCGGAGTCCATTCTATGAGAGTAGATTGCTGGGAAAGCGGGGATTGCAGCTTATTTACTAAGTGAGAAACGCGATCGCACGCTTTGCCGTAAGCATCAGCCAAATCAACGCCAACCTCCCGCAAATCCGCATAGGCTACGGCCCAAATTTTCCGCTTCACCTGGTCAAAAATCAGCAAATTATCAACCTGCATCCACAACCCATCGGGCAAATCGTTTTCTGCAGCCGGATGCACGGGAACTCGCGGTTCTATCCACTTAATTAACTCGTAACCCCAAAAACCGAATAACCCGCCAATTCCCGGCGGTAATTGTGGCAATTTCACTGGTTTGTAGGGCTGCAAACACTCGTTTAATGCTGCAAACGGATCGCCGGCAAATACTTTTTGGGAACCGTCGCGGTAAACTTGAGTTGTGCGAGATCCCCTAGCCTCCAAAATCCACAGCGGATCGCACCCTAAGAAACTATAACGCCCGATTTTCTCCCCACCTTCCACCGACTCCAGCAGAAAACTGTAGGGTTGACCGGCACAAACCCGATACCACGCAGACACTGGCGTATCCAAATCAGCAACCCATTCTTGATACACGGGCACAAAATTGCCTTGTTTAGCCAGTTCTGAAAATTGTGAGAAGTCGGGAAACATCATAAAGTAAAAGGAAGAAGGAAAATGGAAGATGGAAGAAGTCATTAGTTATTTGTCATTAGTCATTAGTTATTTGTTATTTGTTATTTGTTATTTGTTATTGGTAACAACTGACAACTGACAACTGACAAATAACTACTGACAACTGGCAACTGCTTTCCGTACAACGTCATCAGGAAGATGGAAGAAGAAGGAAAGATAGAAAGAAGAAGAAGAATAAAGAAGAAATACACACTAACCTTTTGATCCATACATATTGTATGTTTAATTAAGTGGATTTACTTACAATCAATAAACAAAAGACGGAAACCAACATCCCTCCGGCGGCTGGTAGTCGCCAACGGCCATCACCGCCATCGGTTTGACGGCGCGTAGCCCTTCTTTCAAGCACCAGCGAAACAAACTTGCATATCTCAGCGGCAAGTGGAAAGCCAGCACATCTTCGGAAGTGTACGCAGCAGCCCCCAAGAGCAAAGCCTGCATATCTGCCTCGGTGTGGGCGACGCTGTGGCCCAAAGCTGATACCGCACAAGTATAAGCCACAATCCGACCTTGCTGGCAAGCAACGAAGGGGGAAAAGTGATTCAGGGCGTATTCTATCTCGGAAGTTCGATCGCACCCGCATACTTTTTCGCACAAAACCTGACATTCGCCCACATCCTCAGCAGTCAGCGGCCGCACCTCAAACCCATACTGCGGTTGGCTGTGAAACTTCCCCTCCATTAGCACGAAAGGTTCTTTCACCTCAAAACCCAGAGAAGCGTACAGTGACAGCGCAGCCATGTTGAAAGATTCTTGCACCAAACGGATGCCCTCTGCGTCTTTTCCCCGTTCCAGCAAGGCTTTCATGATTTCTCGTCCCGCGCCGCGGCGTTGAAAAGCGCTTGCGACACTGACGGGCCCGATACCGCGAATCGGGTTGCGTTCGTCCATAAAACCGCAGCCGACAACCGCACCGGCGCTCTCGGCTACGATGCCGAAATACGAGGGATTTTCAATCCAAAACTGAGTGATTTCGGCAGCCAACTCTACCGTCATAAAATCTGTGTGAGGGAAGAAATGGCGATCGGAAATATCTTTAAAAGCTTCATAATTAATGCGAGCGCAAATATCGATATCACTTGGTGTTGCTCGCCTGATTGCGACATTCATTCATTTTTAATTAATGATTAAGTTTTAATTATATTTGAAGTTAGCAGCAGTTGGGCGCGGCCCGTTGCTGTCAGATCAACCCTAAAGTTATTAAAAAATATCGCTTTTATCCTAGTATCGATGGGAGCATCTAATTTTTGGAAAAAGCCTTTTTTGATTATAATGCTGTCCCCGCTTGCTTGTAGAACCAAGCGAGCGAGGAGGGCACTACAAAGCAAAACTGAGAGGAGCCAGTCTCGATCGCCCTCAATTACCAAAAAAAATGGGGAGGAAAGAGAATACTCTTCCCCCTTTTTTTTTTGGGGGGCCTGCGGGCGATCGGTCTTAACTGAGCTTTTGGGGCCTTATTACCTTTTCAAGCTCAGCGATTAGCTCAAAACCTAAACTTCGTAGGTTTTCTTACCGGTGAACTTCACCTTAATCGGATTAGGGTTGCTGCCGATATTGCGGTCAATCTTACCGACGTAGGGACGACCTTCGTTCACCTTCTCGGGGAACACGCCATCCTTGGGATGCAGGTACTCATTAGAACCGTCGGGAAATACGCGGTAGATTTTGTAGTTCGAGATTTTGAATTTCGCCCGCAGTTGCTGGCCGCCCAAAGCGATGCACTGCTCCTTCCGGGGCAGATACAGCAAGTTGTCGCCTTGACGCATAATCGCAGCGCCACCTGTAGGCATTTCAAACACCTGCTCCTTGGGGCTAGTCCAAGTGATAGCATACTTCTCTTCAACTAGCGCCTTGGTCAGCAAGCCGCCGGTGCTGCCGCCGAAGATTGGGGGTTGTCCAGTCAGTTCTTCTGCCATAGATATATCCAAAGGATTTTACGGCATCCTATCATCCAGACTGCGCGCTGTTCTCAAAATTGTAAGGAAAGTTAACAGTTTTTGGGCGATCGATCTTTTCTGATAATTGCTAATTAGTATTTGATAATTGATAATTAGTAATTTTTGCCAAACTTAGAAAACATAATTATCAAATACAAATCCCCCAAATAATAGCTCAATAAAAATGCAATGCTTCGGGTGTTTGTAGCGCACCCAAAGCATCGCATATTCCCCCAGTTTTCTCTGTGCGGGCGATCGCACCATTTACTGCACCAAGCCTAAGTCAAGAACCAATGAGGGTCATAACCGCGCGGAATTTGACTCAAAGCAGTCCAAGTTTCTCGGTTGACAACCCCGTCGGCCTCAATCCCAAAGCTTTTTTGAAATGCGCGAACAGCGTTCTCTGTCAAAGTAGAAAATTGGCCGTCAATTTCACCACTGTAGTGCTGGGAAAGCCTCAAAACTTCCTGAACAGTAGCGACTGCTTCCCCAGAACTGCCGAATCTGAGTACCGGCATATTAACCGGAGATTGAGTATCAAGGGCCTGCCAAGTAAGCGGCCCGACAATACCGTCCGGCGGCAAGAAAACCCGAAACTGATACAGTTTCACAGCAAATTCCACTGCTTTGTCAAAAATTCCTTTCGCAGGCTGCCGGTAAACGCGCAGCTTGGTTAGCAGTTGTTCTAGTTCCAACACGGCTTTACCTTGAGAACCTAATTGCAGTTGCGGGTGGTTGGCGATAGCTTCGGTAGAATTCATCCGAGTTTTAAGTGACATAATAAATTTCGTAACCTTTAGGTTTGACTATTCTGTTTGTAAAAAAGTTTTTCCGGGCGAAACATTTGCATCCTCAAGTTTTGGCGAATCAATACTGGCGATGGCAGTGTCTCAACCGATTCGATCGACTTTTAGCATCTCATATCAAATCCTCTCTTCATCGGAATAGTAAATTCACTGTTGACTGTTGACTGTTTACAGTTAACAGTTAACATCATGAGGAGTGGAACCGGAATTGATATCACATCATGTCTGGTAGATTACCGCAACAAAAACGGTTTGTAGTACGCCCGCAATTCCCCACGCGCGATCGCATTTTATTGTGGTTGATCGAACAAACGCGATATCAAGATTTGTGCGCCTTCCAACTTCATTCTCGCCAGCATCGCTAGGGCTACACCCGAAATTTTGCCTAAACACCGGGTTTAACAAAGCCAGCGCGTCCTGAATCTGCTTCTATACTTTCGATCCTAAACATAGACACCGCGCCTGCGGCATCACCTGAAAGGTGTATTTCATAGGGTGAGGGTTGAGGGTGAGAAGGCTAGAGGAGGAGGCTGGTTCGGCGCTGAAAACTTTTTTGTGTTAAGCTGCATCGGGCGATCGATCGAGTTAGTCGATCGACACCTACGCACCTAAAACTGAGAAACCCAGTTTTTAAGCAAATCTGCTCAATCTTTGCCGCCGCATCCTACAAAAAGAGTTTTGATATAAGTAATTTCCGCAGCCGTCACTAAAAAACGACAGTTTACATCTCAGTAAATTCTCCAGCTTACAACCACCTATCAACCTGATTTTTTATGCAGGTAAAGCAGTCCCGCTCGACTTCGATAAAAACACAATCTTTCTGCGATTGCTTTCCTTTTCCTCGCAATCACAATCTATTTATTTACCCTAGGGCTTTTATTATTAATTTTTAATAAACTTAATTTACAGCGATCGGCGCGATGTTGTAAGATTTAATGTAAAGCCTGCAACACTTACACAACAACAATGAAAAATCCAGAGCGGCAATTTCCCGATCGCTCGATTTATTAGAAATCTCCAGAACAGCATTTAAAGAACAGCCTCGAAGAGCCTGATTTACAACCATTCTTGGAGAAGTCTATTTAAACAATCCCAGACGCACGCGGGGTCAAAAACCCGGTTTCTGCGTCAAGTATCTCTCGGAATTATCGACTATTTTTCGTAGAAATCGGTTTGTTTTACGTCCGGGAACATAAAAAAATACCTGTAAATACGTAAGTAATTTTTAAATTTGGCGATCGATATATCTTTCAAACCTGCTTGTTTGCGGCCAGGCGATCGCCCGCCGTTCATCTTGGATCGAGATGTCAAATTCTAGAATAAGAACTTAATTATAAACTGGGAAGGATCGACTATGCTGCCAGCTTCGGAAATTTCGGGTTACAACTTACAAGAACTCATTCACCAAGGAACTAACACAGTTATTTACCGAGCAGTATCGACAGCCGAGAAACAGTTAGTCATTCTCAAGATTTTAAAAATTGACTATCCTACCCTCGAACAGATTGCCAGGTTCAAACACGAATATCATATCGCCAAACATCTCGATTCTCAGTATGTCATCAAAATTTTTCGACTCGAAACGCATCAAAATTACTTAGTATTAGTATTAGAAGATATTGGAGGAATCTCCCTCAAACAATGGATAAACACCCTAGGCGATCGGCTAAAATGTGCCGCAGGACAAACAAATAGTCCACCAGCGAGTGCCACCAATTACCAATTATCCCTTGTCGATTTTTTTAACACAGTCGTGCCCATCACCAAAGCTTTGATATTTCTGCATGAAAATCAAGTCATTCACAAAGACATTAAACCTGAGAACATTATCATCAATCCCCACACCAAGCAAATAAAAGTTGCTGATTTTAGCATCGCTTCGTGGTTAAGAAAAGAACAAACAGACTTAAAAAATCCCGATCGCCTAGAAGGAACCCTGGCCTATATGTCGCCAGAACAAACAGGGCGGATGAACCGCCCTCTAGACTACCGCAGCGATTTCTACTCTCTAGGTGTCACCTTTTACGAACTGCTGACAGGACAATTACCATTTACCAGTAGCGATACATTAGAAATTGTACACTGTCACATTGCCAAACAACCCCTTCCCATACAACAATTCAACCCACAAATTCCCCCGGTTTTGACCCAAATTGTGGCAAAACTCATGGCAAAAAATGCTGAAGACAGGTATCAAACAGCTACAGGATTGTTAGCAGATTTAGAACGCTGCCAAAATCAAATCGAGAAGTTAGGGACAATTGTTAACTTTATTCCCGGACAAGTCGATACCCTCAGTCAGTTGTCAATTCCTCAGAAACTCTACGGACGAGAAACGCAAATAGCACAACTATTACAAGTGTACAGTCGCGTCAGCAACGGCCGCAGTGAAATTGTCATAGTAAGCGGCTACTCCGGCATCGGCAAATCTGCATTAGTCCATGAAATTATCCCGAATTTAACGCGGCAGCGCGCCTACTTTACCTCTAGTAAATTTGACCAATTCAAGCGAAATATTCCCTATGCTTGTCTCACTCAAGCTATGCGTAACTTAGTCAAGCAAATTTTGATGGAAACCCCAACTCAGCTAGCAGAATGGCGAAAACATTTACTCAACGCTTTGCAAAAAAATGCCAGAGTTGCGATCGATGCCGTCCCGGAATTACAACTAATTTTGGGCGAGCAGCCAGACGTACCAAAACTTGGTTTAGTTGAATCTCAAAACCGCTTCTACCGAGTGATTCAGCAGTTATTTCAAGCAATTGCCACTGCGGAACATCCCTTAGTAATGTTTCTCGATGACTGTCAGTGGATGGATGCTGGAACAATCAATTTATACCAAAAAAATACCTTTGGTAAAAACCCTTACTTTCTGCTGATTCTTGCTTATCGAGATAATGAAGTAAGCCCGACGCATCCGTTTATGCTGGCTACTGAAGTAATTGGGGAAACAGGAATTCCGACGACCAAGATTCGGCTGCAACCCTTAGCAATTTACGATGTAAACCGATTGGTTTCGGAAACCTTAAAATGCGACGGCAAACAAGCCGCCGATTTTGCCAAATTACTGCTAGCAAAAACTAATGGCAACCCATTTTTCGTCAAGCAACTATTGAAATCATTGTATTATGAAAAACTGCTAGTGTTTAACGCAATCTGCGGCGAATGGGAGTGGGATATTCAAAAAATTAAAGAGCAAAATATTTCGGAAAATGTAGTCAACTTAATGATTAAAAAAATTCAAAATTTGTCAGATCCAACTCAGAGAATTTTACAGTTGGCAGCTTGTACAGACAATGAATTTAGTTTAGATATATTGTCAGTATTGAGCGAACAATCTTTGACTCAAACAGCACAAGATTTATGGGAAGCATTGGAAGTAGGGTTGATTTTGCCTCTAGGTTGTGGCTATCGATTACCGCAAGTATTTGAGCAGCAGGAATTAAATAATTTGGAAAAAATAGCCGACAAAGCGCGCTATAAATTTTTACACGATCGGGTTCAACAAGCCGCTTACGTGATGATTCCTGACTCGCAAAAACAATCTGTGCACTGGAAGCTGGGACGTTTGTTGTTAACCTTAAGCAATGAAGCCCAACGCCAAAAACAGATTTTTTATATTGTCAATCATTTGAACTTGGCTCGCGGGTTGATTGTCGATGTTGAAGAACTTTATGAATTAGCAGCATTAAATTTACAAGCAGGGAAAACTGCCAAAGCTGCTTCGGCTTTTGAAGATGCACTTACTTTTTTTCAAGCTGGGTGCGACTGTTTGCCTGTGTCAAGTTGGCAAGATAATTATGCCTTGAGTTTGAGGCTACATTTAGAACGGGGTAAAGCGGAATATTTGAATGGCAAAAATGATGCAGCTTTAGCTATTTTTGACAGGATTTTACCCCTATCTCAGACTTTGTTAGAACGGTGTTCGATCGCAGAATTAAAAATAATTTGTCTGCGGATGAAGAATGATTTATCTGCTGCTTATCAGTTAGCGATTGAATCCTTAAATTCTTTGGGGATTGATATTGAGCCGTACCCGGATGATGATTTTCTAGCCAGTGAATTAGTCGAGACGAAGAGGATGATTGGCGGCTCGATCGATCGATTGGCATATTTACCAGAACTTACCGATCCGCTCAAACTGGCAGCTCACCGGATTTTGAAAGAACTTTTCCCGATCGCCTATTTTACCAGTCCCAACGCTCAATATCTCTGCGCGATGAAGTTTGTGCAAACGAGCATACTGTACGGCAATTCTCAATTTTCCGCCTTTGCTTACACTTTGTACGCCTTTACTTTGGTCAACAAATATCGCGAAATCAAGGCTGGTAGCAGCGCCGGAAAACTATCGCTCAACCTCTACGAACGCTGGGATAATAAAGAGTTAGGTGCTGGTATTTTCCATATGTGGGGGGCTTTAACTTTACATTACATGAAATATCTTGATGAGTGCAAGCCTTTTATACTAAAAGCTTTCAGTAGCGGTTTAGAAACAGGTGCTTATCAATGGTCGGGATACGCTTCGATTAATTATCTTTGGATCGGCTTTTTTGGCAACGAATCTTTGGCTAAATCTACGGAAATTGCTGATAAATTTATTCCCGTGCTCTCAAAGGTCGATCGCAATATGTTAGCTTATCACTTGCTGACCAAAAATGCGATCGCCCAACTCACCACCCCAGCAGCAACCGCCCTAGAACCGGAAACCTTCATCGACGAACAGCAGCTTTTAGCATTCGCGAATTCCTCTGCCGATCTTACCACTGCTTTTGTAATTTATCTTTACAAGCTCACCCTAGCTAATTGGTTTGGCGAGGTCGATCGGGCATTAGAATATGCCCTCGCAGGTGCAGAATTTTTGAAAGGCGGCGCAGGACATTTTGTCAATCCCGTTTTTTGCTTCCATCACGCGATCGCCCTAGCTGCTGCTTGCACAACAGCCAACGATATCGAGTCCAAGCTCTACCGAAAACAGCTCAATATTAGTCGAGACCAATTTCGAGATTTTGCAGAGCATTCCCCTGCAAATTACCTGCACAAATATTCATTAATTCAGGCAGAAATCGCGAGGTTGTCAGGAGACAGCTACACAGCAGCGCAACATTACGATCGGGCGATCGCCTCCGCGCTCAAACATGGCTTCGTCCAAAATGCTGCCCTCGCCAATGAATTAGCTTCCCGATTTTATCTAGCAGAAAATCGTTACAATCTCGCTAAAATATATCTCAATGACGCTCGCTTTTGCTATCTAGAGTGGGGTGCAACTGCCAAAGTCGATCGACTAGAAAAATTTTATCTCGATTGGTTTAACAAAATCAGCGATGCTCCGACAACGATAACTAGAACTGCAAATACAGCCGCTGATGTCAATATTTTTGACTTAAAAACAGTAATTAAAGCCTCCCAGGCTATTTCTAGCGAAATTGTCTTAGAAAAATTATTAAAAAAACTGCTGCATATTATTTTAGAAAATGCGGGAGCCCAAACCGGCTGCATTCTTTTAGAACGAGACGGGTACTTGTTTGTTGAAGTGTCGGATAGCGATCGGCCCGATTATGCAATATTTGAAGAATTGCACCAAATCCAAAACAACTGCCAAGTTCCTATTTCCCTCATTAATTACGTCGCTAGAACTCAGGAACCGCTGGTGCTAATCGATGCAGCTAAAGAAACACTTTACCACTTTGATACCTACATTCAACATTATCAACCAAAGTCGGTTTTGTGCGCGCCAATAGTCTATCAAGGAAAGTCGATCGGTATAGTTTATTTAGAAAATAACTTCGTGCCCGGAGCCTTCACCCAAGAAGGGTTAAAACTTTTGGAAATGTTGACCGCACAAGCAGCAATTGCCATTGCAAATGCGCGCTTGTACGCTAGCGAACAAAATCAATCCCGCCAATTAGCTGAATCCCTAGAAAATTTACAACAATCCCAAGTCGAACTCGCCCAAAAAGAAGAAGAGTACCGCAGTATTTTTGAGAGTGTAGCAGACGGACTTACCTTAGTAGATTTGGAAACCGGAAAATTTGCGGCAGTAAACCCGATAGCGTGCGAAATGTACGGTTATTCTGGGGAGGAATTTTTGAGCTTGAGTCCCCTCGATGTCCAGCACCCAAATTACGTACATCTGTTCGATGAGTTTATCGCAACCATCATCTCGCGCCAAGAATTTTATTGTCAAACTGTGGTGCTGCGAAAAGACGGTACAGAATTCGATCTTGAGATTAGAGCCAAGTTTTTTGAATACAAAGGGAAACCCCATGCTTTGTCAATTGGTCGCGATATCAGTCACCGCAAGCAAGCGGAACAAGCTTTGCAAACATCAGAAACTCAACTGAGAGAGAAAGCTGAAAATTTAGAAAACATATTGATGGAACTGCAAAAAACTCAGGCGCAATTAGTTCAAACTGAAAAAATCTCGCAACTCGGACAACTGGTTGCTGGAGTTGCTCACGAAGTGAACAATCCTATTGGCTTTATTTCTGGAAACTTGCACTACGTCCAAGAATATATTGCTGATTTAATTAATTTGGTGAATCTTTATCAAGAAAAATTTCCCGAACCGGGAACAGAAATTGAACAGGAAATTGAATCGATAGAGCTAGAGTATTTATTAGCTGATTTGCCCAAAACTGCAGAGTCAATGAAGATGGGAATCGATCGCATCCGCGACATTATGCAATCTCTACGCAACTATTCCCGCACCGACACTCTGCACAAAAGAGCAGTTGATATCCACGAAGGCCTGGAAACTACTTTAATGATTTTGTCTCACCGGCTCAAGGCGAAAAATAACAGGCCGGCTATTAAAGTTATTAAACATTACGGTGATTTACCAAAATTAGAATGCCATCCCGGACAACTCAATCAAGTATTTATGAATTTGATTGCTAATGCGATCGATGCTTTTGAAGAAGCTAACGCGGGAAAAACTTACGCTGAAATTGAAGAAAATCCGAATACAATTCTAATTTCTACGGCGGTAGTTTGCGAGAAAGAACCGGAAATAATTGACAAGATTGTGATTCGGATTGCTGACAACGGGCTGGGAATGCCGGAAGCTGTAAAAACAAAATTGTTTACGCCATTTTTTACAACGAAAGTAGAAGGTAAAGGTACGGGATTGGGACTGTCTATTTGCTATCAGATAGTGACTGAAAAACATGGGGGAACTTTGGAATGTTTGTCTTCCTTAGAATCGGGTACAGAGTTTACGATTGGTATTCCGATGTAGGGGAGTCATTGGTCATTAGTCAGTAGTCAGTAGTCAGTAGTCAGTAGTCAGTAGTCAGTAGTCAGTAGTCATTGGTCAGTAGTCATTGGTCATTAGTCATTGGTCATTGGTCATTGGTCATTAGTCATATCAAATCCTCTCTTCATCGGAATAGTAAATTCACTGTTGACTGTTGACTGTTAACAGTTAACAGTTAACAGTTAACATCACCAGGAGTGCAATCGGAATTGATATCATCAGTTATTATCGTTGAATTACGCATCACAAAAATGCTCAAACCTTTTTTATTATGGTCTATCGAGCGGCGAAAATTTGTCAATTGATTCTAAACAATTGGAATAGTAAAGTGAAATTCGCTTCCTCGGTCTTTTCCTGGGGAATCTGCCCAAATTTTACCGCCCCAGCCGGCGACAATCTGCTTGCAAATTGCCAATCCCAAACCGGTACCGCCGGCGCTGCGCCGCAATGCTCCTTCTTCTTGATAAAATCGATCGAACACTACTTTCAAGCTATTCGCTTCGATTCCCCGCCCCGTATCGGCGACCAGCACTTCCACCATCGCAGAACCGTTGCATTTGGCTCTGATGGTGACGCTTCCCTTCGCTGTGGTGAATTTGCAGGCGTTGTCTAGCAGTTTGGACAGCACCTCCACTAACCACTCGCCGTCTGCTTGGACTAATGGCAATTCTGCGGATACTTCGGTGATAATTTCCGGTAACTGTCGATCGAGTCCGCCGCGCGATCGCACGCTGCTGAGGGCCAAGTCCACACATTCTTGCAGCGTCAGCGATTCTACATTCCATTTAACTTGTCCGCTTTCTAGGTTAGAAAGAGTTAAAAAATCTTGGACAAGTTTACGCATTCGATCGGCATCTCCGAGGGCTGTTTCTAACATAATTTTTCGCAATTCTTGGGGCATCTCTGGCTCGGAGTTCAAACTTTCCAGACATACTTGAATTGTCGATAGCGGAGTTCGGAGTTCGTGTCCGGTGATGGCTATGAGATTGCTGCGAGTGCGGTCTAATGCTTCTAATTGTTGGTTGAGTTCTTCTAAATTAGCGTAGGTTTCTGCTTGAATTAAGGCTGCTCCGAGTTGGGTGGCGATCGCCTCTACTAAAGCAATTTCGTCTTCTTCCCAAGGCGAAGTCGATCGGCACTGGTGCATTTCCACCATGCCCAAAATCCGCCCATGATAAAGCACCGGCACCATCAACCAAGAGACGATCTGCCAATTTTTGACAATTTTGCCCAAAGATTTTGTATTGAGAATCAGCGGGTGTTCTGCTGTGTCTTGGATGTAAACTCGCTCTTGCCGCGCTACCGCGTCGCTCCATATTGGATTGGACTGTAGCGGCCAAGTCTGATTTAATAGAGAACTAGCACCCAGGCGCAAAAACTCGCGATCGATTTTGACCGACACATCTGCGGCTTTGCAGCGATAAATCAAACAGCGGCTGGCTGACAAAGCTGTTCCCAGTTCTTGCACTGCGACTTCGACGATTTCTTGCGGGTTGAGAGACTGCCGCATTGCCGTTGTAATTAAGTTTATGAGGCGTTCTTTGCGTTCTTGGGCGGCGATCGCGCTGTATGCTTTCAGCAGTTTGTGCTGGCCTGATTGCAAATAGGTTACTAAGCGTTTGGTAAAAGCGTCGCTCAATTTGGGATTGGGAATTCTTGAGTTTTTTGGCGCGCTTTTTTCTGGTTTGGTGGCTGGGGAAGTCGCGGATTTCCTGGTTTTTTTGGTTTTTTTGCCCAGCTTGTAAGTTGTGCGCGCTCGATCGATCTTTTCGGCCAATTCCGGGCGATATTTGACAATGCGATCGAGCAACAATTCGGCAGCTTTGCAGCTTACCTCCCTGTCAAACGTCCAAACTCCCTCAAATCTGCGACCTTGATCCATCAACAGCGGGCCGCGATCGTCCTGATTCTCGATCGGCACAATTTTTTCTTGACAAATCAGACAAGTTGAGTAGTGTTGTCCCAGCACTACTAAGTGCCACTCTTGACTTAATGTGTCCTCCGGTGCAAACGCCACAGTTTCGTAATGTTCCGAGGAATTTTTAAACTCAGTTTCCGGTGCTGCTAGCACGTATACCTGAGAAGATAGAGCGGCAATTCGCCGATAGCGGTGAGCTTCCTGCAGGTAGAAGCGTTCTCGCTGAAAACTAGCAATCACTAGCGGTTCGTCGTCGGAGCCAGTCAAAACCAAGTCTTCCATCGCGTGAGACAGCGCTGTCATGGAAGATTTGAAATAAATTTGTGCCCGCAGTGGGGGCAAAGCTTGCAGAAGTTCTGCCAGTAGCGAAATAGGGACGATCATCTAGCTTTAAACGTGCATTTTTGCCGTTGACAAAACTGGAAAGGGATCGACCGTAAGTTGAGATCGATATTTTTCCAGTATCTCTCAAAAGTCGCTACAAATTGGCCGTTAGCGAGAAACTAACGGCCAATTATTTTTTTCAGTACCAGCGACTCTGAGTATAAATGCTGCGACTGCGATTAAATCAGCGTCGTTCGCCCCCTTCGTCGCTGCCGCCGGGAGATGATTTGTAGAGAGCATCTAATTGTTCGCGGGCATCTTGGACAGTCAGCGAACGCATCACTAACAGCGGCTCGTTGACAACGTTTCCGTATTCGTCTAACAGTTCTGGATGGGGTACAGCTTGAGAGCGAGGATAGGATGCGGAGCCATGATTTGCCCTGAATTGTTGGGGGCGCTGGGACTCCATACCTACCGTGACTAGACTGCGGATTAAGTTACCGACTGCCAGAAAGGCCAGAACAGTGAAAGCTAAAATATAAAGCAGGTGTAACATGATATTTTCCTCCCGGCTAAACAGCCGCACAGCAGTTTACAAATGTGTTTCAGCAAGTAATAACTTATTAACTGGAAATCTGTTGGAACTTTTCAAGTCGGCCGCGACATTTCCTCTTGTTTGGGATTTAACAACAAGTTTAACTTGAACTCGCTTCCTTATTTTTCACGGGGAGCTGACTGCCATGAGCGAAAGCGAGCCGATACTTGCCAGCATTCGGCGAGCAGTCTGTGCCACGGCATCAGTGCTGCGGTTTCAATTGCAACTTGACCTCCGGTTGCTTGAAATAGAGCTTTAGCGGCGCCTACTTCTTGCTGAGCCTGTTTGACTCGCGCCAGCAAGTCGGATTGATCCTCGCCGCTCAGAAAGGGAATTTCCTCAGTTTCTAAGAGAGTGGTCGATCGCTCGAACCAGTATTTAAAATCCTCTAACAGCGGTTCCAGTAGGGATTTGAGCAACTCTGATTCCGGCAAATTGGAATTAAGCATGAATAAAAATTGGGTTATCTACTTATTCTAACCTTAAACGTGCTTTACAATCAGTAACATATTATTAACAATAATTCAAGGATTTAAAAAAACTAGCAGGTGGGCTTGATACTCCCCACTGATGAATCAGGGGGATTCTTGAATGAATCCGAAAACTCTCAAAGGCGTTATCAAAGCACCTCTAGACGCTCAAAACAACTACCAGTATAAAAGGTATTGCAATTGCGCTTACTTTTGAATTGTTTGCTTTCATAATCCATCACTTTCGCCAGATAGGTACGCTTCACATTCTGCCGTTACTTGTCAGTTAAACAGGCTTACTACTCCTTAAGGAGTGTGGTGGCTCACTGTGCCGGGATTTCTCCGATACTAGAATGTTTCAACACGTAGATGGTTTTTTTACTTACAACCTCATCATAACAAAACCTTTCAATGAGTTGCGTAAATAAATGTTGAAGGCGGTTGAAACCGCTACCGAGTTCCTCCCCATGTCGTTAGCCCGGGGCTTCCCTCTCGTTTTTTGGTGAATAAACTTAACCGTGCCAGGAGCAATTTTTGAGTCAAAATCCCAAAATTATGGGAAATATTGGCTCAGACAGCGTGTATATAGCTGAAGGCTCTGTTATACAGAAAACAACAAAAGCAACAGTTTCAAAATTAAGAAAGTCCACAGGTATCAACTTACGTCAAACGTAGTACAGGTATGCTGTCTGACGATTAGGCCGCAGATCCCCCCTAGCCCCCCTTCTTAAGGGGGGAACCGGAAACGACGATCAAAGTCCCCCTTCTTAAGGGGGATTTAGGGGGATCTAGACTCAGCTAAAAGCGAGATTTTTGAAGTGTTCTAGCCTGAAGTTGACACCAATAGCCTCAGCCGGAAGTCAGCGCTTGCTGTCCCAATCTGAGTAAGATAGAAGCAACTACAACTCTCATTAATTGCTAAATTCAGCCGATGTCTAGCTCAGAATCCATGAACGCTCCAGAAGAGTCCGTTAAAATTCAGTTGCCCCGCACCAGCGAGTCGGAGCAACTAAAAAAAATTCGCCACACCACATCTCACGTTATGGCGATGGCGGTACAGAAGTTATTTCCCAAGGCTCAAGTAACAATCGGCCCTTGGATTGAAAACGGTTTCTATTACGATTTTGACAGCCCGGAACCTTTTACCGAAAAGGATCTCAAGGCAATTAAAAAAGAAATGATCAAAATCATCAACCGCAAATTGCCTGTAACTCGCGAAGAAGTCAGCCGCGAGGAAGCAGAACGCAGAATTAAGGAGATTAATGAACCTTACAAATTAGAAATTTTGGATGGTTTGATCGAACCGATTACTCTTTACCATTTGGGTGACGAATGGTGGGATTTGTGCGCTGGGCCCCATTTGGATAATACCAATGAAATCAACGGCAGGGCGATCGAGCTAGAAAGTCTCGCCGGAGCATACTGGCGCGGCGACGAAACCAAAGCTCAGTTGCAGCGCATTTACGGCACAGCTTGGGAAACACCCGAACAGCTAGAAGCCTACAAGCACCGCAAAGAAGAAGCCCTCAGACGAGATCACCGCAAATTAGGTAAAGAATTAGGCTTATTTATTTTTGCCGATGCGGTAGGCCCCGGTTTGCCTTTGTGGACACCCAAAGGCACTATTTTGAGAAGTATTCTAGAAGATTACTTGAAACAAGAACAAATCAAGCGCGGCTACTTGCAAGTTGTGACACCCCACATCGCCAGAGTCGATTTGTTCAAAATTTCTGGACATTGGCAGAAATACAAAGAAGATATGTTTCCGCTGATGGCTGAAGATGCAGAAGCGGCAGCCAACGAACAGGGTTTTGTCATGAAACCTATGAACTGCCCTTTTCACATTCAAATTTACAAAAGCGAATTGCGTTCCTATCGCGAATTGCCGATGCGCTTAGCCGAATTCGGCACAGTTTACCGCTACGAACAATCGGGAGAATTGGGCGGTTTAACCAGGGTACGCGGCTTTACTGTGGATGATTCCCACTTATTTGTAACGCCGGAACAGTTGGATGCTGAATTCTTGAGCGTGGTGGATTTGATTCTGTCAGTATTCAAGAGTCTGCAACTGAAAAACTTTAAGGCGCGTTTGAGTTTCCGCGATCCAGAAAATTTAGAGAAATACATCGGTTCCGATGAAGCTTGGGAAAAGGCGCAAGGTGCAATCCGCCGCGCGGTGGAAACTTTGGGAATGAATTATTTTGAGGGAATTGGGGAGGCTGCTTTTTACGGGCCGAAACTCGATTTCATTTTCCAAGATGTCTTGGATAGAGAATGGCAATTAGGAACTGTTCAGGTAGATTACAATTTGCCAGAACGTTTTGATTTGCAATACGTTTCTGAAGACGGCACTCGCCAGCGTCCGGTGATGATTCACCGCGCTCCTTTCGGTTCTTTGGAGCGCTTGATCGGAATTTTGATCGAACAGTACGCGGGGGATTTTCCGCTGTGGTTAGCGCCGGTTCAGGTGCGTTTGTTGCCTGTGAGCGCGGAGTTTTTGCCGTTTGCTAAGGAAGTTGCGGCGAAGATGCGGGCGCTGAATATTCGGGCTGAAGCTGATGAGAATAGCGAGCGTTTGGGCAAGTTGATTCGCAATGCTGAGAAGGATAAAATTCCGGTGATGAGTGTTGTGGGTGCGAAGGAGGTTGAGTCGAATAGTTTGAATATTCGGACTCGTGCTTCTGGGGAGTTGGGGGCGATTTCGGTTGATGAAGTTATTGGGAGGTTGCAGAGGGCTATTAGCAGTTACGGCGATTTTTAGGGGAGTTTTTTAACCGCAGATGCACGGGGATTAACGCAGATGATTGTTTGATATTGTCTGCGTTTTTCTAATCTGTTTGCTAAAATGATAGTAATCAACGGGAGGTACGATTATGCCTAATCCTTTTCCGGGGATGAATCCCTATTTAGAAAGTCCTGACTTTTGGCGGGCGGTTCACAATCGGTTAATAGTTGCGATCGCAGATTTTTTGACTCCGCAACTGCTGCCTAAGTATTTAGTGGACATCGAACAAAGAATTTATCAAATCAGCGGGGAAGATGCTTTATTGGTCGGTATTCCCGATGTGGCCGTGCAACGATCGCCAATTCCAGCAACTTCTAGCACTGGAAATGTTGCTGTCATGTCGCCGCCTGTGACTGCTTTGAGAGTGAGAGTGCCTACAACGGTGGAAGTTAGAGAAAGTTATTTGCAGGTAATAGAACAGGAAACTAAGAAAGTAGTTACAGTAATAGAAGTGCTTTCGCCGACGAACAAGCGCGGCAAAGGGCGGGAGATGTATGAGGAAAAACGGTATAAGGTGTTCGGAAGTCGATCGCACTTAGTGGAAATTGACTTGCTGCGAAGTTACGAACCTCTGCCTGTTTTTGGTGACAATATTGAGGGAAGTTATCGAATTTTGGTGAGTCGGGGAGATTGTCGCCCTATGGCTGATTTGTATTTGTTTAATCTACCGGATGCAATTCCGGCTTTTCCTTTGCCTTTGCGCGGAGGCGATGTGGAACCAATTGTAGATTTACAGGCGTTGTTGAATACAGTGTACGATCGCGCCGGATATGATTTTACGATCGATTATACCGCCGAACCAGTGCCCCCGCTTGCCGAACCGGATGCTATTTGAGCTGATGCTTTGTCGCAGGAGACGGGGTTAAGGGGTTGATGGGATAGCAATTTTAAATAAGATCGTGTCTGTTGAATTGCTATGCCTAATCCGTTATAACTTGACAATCCTGATAATCTCTTAACACTTGCAGCAATTCCTTCTCCGTTGTGGCGATGTACTCCAAAGGTACACGTATCATCGGATTGAGTTTTGAGCCTATGAATGCTGCGCGAATATCAGTATGCAAACCAATTATCAACTTATTTCGATGCTGAAGTTTTTTGTGGGTATATGCAACCCCAAGCTCGACACAGGCTCCCTCGTCAGGTACGCGCCCATCTAATACAAATAAGAATATGTCAGACTCCATAATATGAGTTGTATCAACTTGGAATATGGCAAACCTACGTTCTTCTTTAGTCATTTTGTCGTAAGGTGGCTTATCGCGCTCTGCACCGTCACGCTGTGGTAGGAAAACTTGATAACCGAGCGATTCCAGTTTTTCAGTGAGGTACTGATTAAAGTGTAGTTCAGCTTGTGAAAACAGAGGTGCAGCAAAGTAAATGAGCATAAGTAGGCTTACCGGGCTAATTGTTACGATTCCCAAATATAATTTAGCAAGCAAATTATTTATGCAACTGGGTTAGATAACCAGAATTAGGTTCGTCGTAACGAATGCAAATCCTGATAAATCAGGACTTGCATTCCTCACTACAAAGACGCGCTGACGATTCTCTGCTGCGCGCAACCAGCCTGCGACCGTCTGAAACCTAAAAAATCCTACACAAAACGTTACATTTTTGTTACCATCGTGGCGAGTCTGTCTTCAGCAGCCCCTCTGTTAACCTTCTAAACTAACCGCTATGAGTCAACCTCCCTCCACAACTCCCGCCTCCGAAGAGCTCGCCGCCGAAACTCCGACAGCGCCGACAAACAATGCACCTCCACCGAGTTATGTCAAGCTGGCGATGCGGAATATGGTTCGCAAGCGGGCGACTTCTTTGTTTCATTTTGCTTTGACGGCGGCTGGACTTTTGGGCGTACTCGTCGGTTTGGCTTTTCTCGATCGCTATTTCAACTCTTAGAACACCGGGCGCTGGAAATTTAGTCGATACACACACTCACGCGCCTGTGCGGGTTCCATAGCGGGCCGTTTTGTCCGATCGCGCGATCGACCCGTTGCAATCTTCCACAGATTCCTGTAATCTGCCAGCTAAAAGCAAAAAGTCGATTAGCCTGCCCAATGTGAAATTGCCCAAAAATTGAATAAATTGCTTGACAAAAAATGCTGAAAATGCTAATTGAGGTGAACGTCGAAGACTGTTATGGGCTAGCCCGATCGTCCGCCGACGGTTCCAACCTCCCGGAAAGTGCAGCCAGCGGGGAAATTTCAACGGAAACTTGGGAAAGTTGGTTTAGCGTTTGGCTGGAAAACCAAGAGGCGGATGTGCCAGCGGCCCCTGGCTACGAGGTCAGCCTGCGTTTAACCGCTGATCCGGAGATGCAAGCCCTCAACGCCCAGTACCGCAAGCTCGATCGACCGACGGATGTACTAGCTTTCGCAGCTTTAGAGGTAGACTGTCCTCAATTAGAGGAAATGCAGTCATCTGAACCCTTATACTTGGGTGATATCGTAATCTCGATCGATACGGCTCAGCGACAAGCCCAGCAGCAAGGACATCCGCTGAAAACCGAATTAGCTTGGCTCGCAGCCCACGGTTTTCTACACCTTTTGGGCTGGGATCACCCGGATGAGGAGAGTCTGACTCAAATGCTAGACAGACAAGAAACACTGCTGCGGGCGATCGATATCGAGATCCAAACAGCATAACTGAAGTTGATGGTTACTTAACCAATCACATCAAGCCCAACATAACTTTCTGAAATTACACCAAAACTTTAGTAAAAACTTAGGAAAGTTAACTAGACTTGATTAAGTAAATTTGAAAAGTCTAGCTTTCATTCATCTCTGTAATTTAAAGTTGGTTATTTATGACACTAGAGCGACCCTCTATTTCATCAAAAAACATTGCACACATTGCGATCGTGCCTCAAGACTCTTCGAGTGTGACAGACAACGAACCGAAAAAAGCCTTGAAATACAAGCGAGAACTGTCCTGGAAAATTGCATCAAGCTTAGCTACGAGTTTTAGATACGCTTGGGGTGGGCTGAGTTATGCTTTTGAAACTCAGCGAAATTTTCGGATTCACACTTTTATAGGCACTTTGGCGATCGGACTAGGGCTATATCTGCAACTGAAACCTGTAGAAATATCTGTGATCGGCGTCACCATTGGTATAGTTTTAGCAATGGAACTTTTGAATACGGCGATCGAATCGGTGGTAGACTTAACGGTCGGGCAATCTTACCACGAACTAGCCAAAATTGCCAAAGACTGCGCGGCCGGAGCAGTTCTGGTATCGGCAATGGCTGCGGCAATTGTTGCTGCTGCACTCCTGCTTCCTCCGTTGTGGGAAGTGCTTCAAATGGCGATCGTCCGTCAGTAACGCCATTTTCGATTTTCGCATTGAAGATTTTCAATGGGAAATGACTTATGACTATCATGTTTTGAAATTTGTCCGCAGTTGCATTCTTTTTTGAAACTGGTATAACTTATTGAGCGATAAAAATTTGAGGTTTGGGATGACCAAATTGAAGTTTTGAGTTTGATTCGTACATATTGCAGCTATTTAAATCTTGGTTGTATCTCTAAAAATTTCTAACTATTGCATTCAAACCGCCAGTCATATCAAATCCGGTTGTATCAGAATGATAACTAATAGGTGGTAAGATCGAATGAACCGCGAGGCACGCGAACGCGAAGTCAGAGAAATCAGAAGATGTACGTCCTTTCTAACGCACTACAAGCGTCTTCGCGATTCGATTCTTCCTAGACTACCGAACAGGATTTGATATCAATCTCCAACCAAAAATCTCTAACCAAAAATCCCAATTAACCAGTGATTATAGTCATCGATAACTACGACAGTTTTACCTACAATTTGGTACAGTATCTAGGAGAACTAGGCGCCGATTTGCCCGTGGCCAGCGAAGTTCAAGTCTATCGCAACGACCAAATCTCCTTAGCAGAAATTCGACAATTGCAGCCAGCAGCCGTAGTGATTTCTCCGGGGCCGGGGCGGCCGGAAGATGCGGGAATTTCTCTAGAATTAATCAAAGAATTGGGGCCGACTATGCCAATTTTGGGCGTGTGTCTCGGACATCAAAGTATCGGTCAAGTATTCGGCGGCAAAATTGTTTCTGCACCAGTGTTGATGCACGGCAAAACTTCTCAGGTAGAACACGCAGGAGTAGGAGTTTTTGTGGGAGTGGAATCGCCGATGGTTGCAACTCGCTATCACAGTTTGGTAATTGAAAAGCAGAGTTGTCCAGAGGTTTTGGAAATTACGGCTTGGGTTGAAGATGGCACGATTATGGGCGTGCGCCATCGGGAATATCCGCACATTGAAGGAGTGCAGTTTCACCCGGAAAGTATTTTGACTGCTTCGGGAAAGCAGTTATTGCGAAATTTCTTAGAAAGACTTTAATAAGCAAGTACGTCCGCTTCTTTTGTAACGGATGTAAGGGATGGGAGGAAGCAGGAAGAAATCGCTGCGGTTCGCGCGTGCGATCCATATTGTAGTGCTGTCAGGCCGATCGCACACAATATAAATCTAAAACCTAAAATCGAAAATCGAAAATCGACTTACTGTGTTTTGTGGTATAACAACAGACGACCAACACCCGACAACCGCAACCACAAGATGAAACGGCGACAATTAATACGTTACGCACAGACGGGTTTGCTAGCCGCTATAGCAACTGGTTTACCATCTGGATGGGAAAGCTATCAAGCTCAAACTGCTGATTCTTTATCGGTTCAGTGGTTGGGCCACACTTGCTTTTTGTTCGCCGGTGGCGGTGCGAGGGTGCTGGTGAATCCTTTTCGCCCCCTGGGCTGTACGGCTGGCTATCGTTCTCCCAAAGTACCCACTGATTTGATTCTGATTAGCAGCAGATTGCTCGATGAAGGGGCGGTGGACGGATTTTCGGGCAATCCCGGCCTTTTGTACGAGCCTGGGGCTTATCGATCGAACGGGCTCAGGATTCAAGGGATTCGCACGGAAAAAGACCGGGAGGGCGGCAGGCGATTTGGGGTGAATGTGGCTTGGCTCTGGCAGCAAGCCGGTATTAAGATTTTACACTTGGGTGGAGTTGCTGGCGCGATCGGCATTGAAGAACAAATCTTGATTGGGCGGCCGGATTTGGTGCTAATTCCCGTGGGTGGAGGGCCGAAATCTTACACTCCGGCGGAAGCGAAGCAAACTTTGCAAATTCTCAAACCAAAGATGGTGATTCCCACGCATTACAAAACCCAAGCCGCCGATGCAGCAGCGTGCGATTTAGTGCCGCTAGATGACTTCTTGGCGCTGATGGATGGTACTGCGGTGCGCCGATTGAATAATGACACGATTTCGATTAAACCCGCTGACTTACCCCAAACCGGTTCGGTGATTGAGGTTTTGAGTTACCGATTTAGCGGTTGACACTTTTTCGCTAAGTTTACGTTATATTAAGGAAGTTTTGGTGCGATCGGGGATGCAAGAGAATTTTCTTGCTATCTTAGTCTCTGGCAACCTTGCCTTTTGTCGAGATTTGGCTAACATAACAATTCATGTTCACGGTTTTATCTCATAAGGAAATGCAAGCGCAATGAAAAATCAAAATTTACCTAGCTGGATGAAACAACTCACAGGTTTCGCAGGAATAATCGGCGCTAGCGCGTTGATTGGTTTCCCCGCTGCAGCTCGCATCAACTCCCAAACAACTGTTGCTAATACAACTCAAACTCAACAAGTTGCGGGAAACGTGAAAACCGCCGCTTCACCGGCACCGATGGCTGCTACTAAGGATATTGTTGCTATTGCATCTGGCGACGCTCAATTCAAGACGCTGACAAAGGCTTTGGGAGCAGCAGGCTTGGTGACAACTTTACAAGGAAAAGGCCCTTTCACTGTTTTTGCACCGACAGACGCGGCTTTTGCTGCTTTGCCAAAAGGAACTTTGGATGATTTGCTCAAACCAGCTAACAAAGCCAAACTTACTAAGATTTTAACTTACCACGTTGTTCCTGGTGCGGTTTTATCTACTAGCCTGAAGTCCGATGAGGTTAAAACTGTTGAAGGTATGCCTGTGAAAGTGGTAGTTGCTCCCGGCAAAGTTACTGTCGGCGGCGCTAATGTTGTGAAAGCTGATATCAAAGCTAGCAACGGCGTTATTCACGTAATTGACAAGGTTTTGATGCCGCCCGATGGGATGTAGGATTAGCATTTTTTGTATCCTAATGTAACTGAAGTTGAGGGAACGGGCAATTAACTAATCTCCCGTGATATCATCTTCGCTCGATCTAAAATTGGTTCGTAGTGCGGACTAATACCAATTTCATAAAGTAGCGCTAGATATTACCCCCCCAACCCCCCCTTATTAAGGGGGGGCTAAGATTTTATCTATACCACATCTTTAGAAAAATGGTATAAAGTCCGCTCTAAAACAGCAGAATAAAGTATACACGCGCGATCCGTTTATGCGTGTTAATGAGTAGCCGCAGGTACTGGCAAAAATGGCTGCCAACCTTGACCGCGATAGCCAAAATCGAAGATTTCGGGATGGATAATTTCTGCTAAAATTTCTAAGGAATCCACCAATCTCGGCCCTGGCCGATTGAAGTAAGAATTGCCGTCAGTTATGTAAACTTTTCCGGTTTTGACTGCTTGCAAATCTTGCCATTCTGTGTATTGAGCCATCGCCATTGCTTCGGTGCAAGTGCGATTTAAATCAAAGCCGCAAGGCATAAAAATAATCACATCGGGATTAGCTTCAACCAGGGATTCCCATTGTAACCAGGGGGAATGTTCCCCGACAATGCCAAACAGCGAATCGCCTCCCGCCATTGCTACTAATTCGGGAATCCAATTTCCCGCAGCCATCAAAGGTTCAATCCATTCGATGCAGGCTACTGTGGGTTTAACGGTTAATGTTTCGGTTTTTAAGATAATAGCATCGATGCGGGATTGCAAAAGTGCGATCGTACTTTGAGCATCGACACCCAAAGCAGCAGCAACTCGCCCAATATCCGTCCAGATTTCTGCTAGCAAATTTGGCTGCAAAGAAATAATTTCCGGCTGGCTATTTACCAGCGTGCTGACTGCTTGTTCAACCTCTGTCAGAGAACAAGCACAGACTTCACATTGAGCTTGAGTAATGATGTGAGTTGGCTGCAATTTTTCTAAAGTATCTATTTCTACTTTATAGACGCTGAGCGCATTTTGCAACAATTCTGTGACGCGGTTGTGAATTTCGCTGCTAGTTCCTTCGGGATTGAATTTAGGCTGAGTGCAAACAGGTAAATTCTGGATTTCTGCGGGATAGTCGCATTCGTGAGAACGGCCGACAATGGCATCGGTTAATCCTAAAGCTGCTACAATTTCGGTGGCACTGGGAATTAGAGAGACAATCCTGAGTTGATTCATGAGGAAGTTATTGGTTATTGGTTATTGGTTATTGGTTATTGGTTATTGGTTATTGGTTATTGGTTATTGGTTATTGGTTATTGGTTGTTGGTTGTTGGTTGTTGGTTATTGGTTGTTGGTCATATCGTTTCCGATAGCATCGGAATTATATAGCAATCCTAAATTATTTGTGAATTTCTTACTCCCTCCCCTTACTAAGGGGAGGGTTGGGGTGGGGTAAAAATATTTACGACTCCTGCAAGGATTGCTATATATTTTAATCATTGATAGTGCGAGAGTCCCCGCTCGCTATCGACTTCGCGAGCGAGGACGCTCGCGCTATATAATTCCAATGCTACCGGATTTGATATCATTAGCAAGAAGGAAGAAGGAAGTTAGTCGGGCGAAGTACACCGCACTTTGCTGCTATAAATAGCGCGTGAAACTACGTTTTTGGTATTCCTAATAATTGTTAAATTTTCAACTGTTTGAGGAATTGCAAATCTTGCCACGCTTGGATGAGATTGCCTTGCATTAGAGCGGCTAAACCGTTTAAGACTCTAATTTCCGGTAAGTTGGGGTTGAGGGCGAGAGCGGGTTTTAAGGCTGTTTGAGCGGCTTGGGGATGCCATCCGTAAAGCTGGACGAAGGCGAGATAAGCATAAGCATAAGGGTTTTGAGAATCGAGTTTGGTAACTTTTTCTAAGGCTGCGATCGCACTTTTGACATTTTGCTGCAATACCCGAGAAAATGCCAAAGCATAAGCGAATTCTAGATTGTTCGGTTCTTGCTTCAACCTATATTCTAGTGCTTGTTCGGCTTGCACGGTATAATCTTGAGTTGGATCGTACTGATTAATGCGTCCTATCTGCTCGAATATGGGTTCTAAACTGGTTAATCCTTTCGGTAAATTAACTGCCATCGCCCGCAATTGAGTCACTAAATCTAATTCCGGCTTGTCCTCGTTATCGGGAAGAGTCTGGACTATTTTCAACTTTTGATCGTTTTTGTTCCCCGGAATGGTTTGGGAACGCATCTTTAGAGGGTCTGTATCGATTTTAAGTGTTACTGGTGGCACCTCGATCGGATAAGTTTCGCCGGTTTTTCGGTTCAGATAAGTAGCTTGCAGGTTGTAACTTCCCGATGCAATATTAGCAGGAGTCAGCATCGCCGTGCGATCGACAACTCGAAACCCGACTGCAAATTTATCTGCTTGCAGAATTCCCGGATGCAAAGTCCCTTGGGCGATCGCGCGATCGTGTAAAATCCTTAAAGCTTGTCCCGACTCTAGGATATCACTAGCTAGCCGATGTTTCCACGTTAGCAACACTAAACCAGACTGCAACTGCTGCCAAGGCCCAGACCAAATATAAGTAACCGGCAGCGCGACTCCGGGAATCGCTTTTCCCGTAACAGTAACTTGCTCTAATTGTACTTGCGATCGCGCTTCATTCAACGGCTGTATTTCAACAGGCTGCCGTCGCTTGCAGTAAAGATTTAGATTAGTATTGTCAGGCAAAACCCAAGCTTTTTCTAACTGAAACTTTCCACCTTTTTCAATAGCAGCTACCGCAGCATTTTGAGCTTTTTTAATTCTTTCACGAATCGAACCTTGCGGGCCTGTTTTGGTGACAAACCAAGAAAGCGATCGCACATCTTGCGGCACTTCTTTTAAATTAGTTCCCACCTGCCGCCCGTACACCTGAAAATTCGCCAAAGCACCGTAATAATTCAAATTGTGCTGATTAATTTCCGCTGTGGAAGGCAACACGCCTAAAGTAGATTGCAAATAAGGTTCCGCAGCAATAATTTCTGCAATTACCTCTCGATGCGGCCACTCTTTCCCCAAGAAAGGATAGTTAGAATTACCGGGACTGACAAGTTGAACTAAGCTATGTCCAAAAGCACCGCCCAGCGGCCACATATGCAACAGCATCGTCAAAATTGCCAAACCAATTGTCCCCCAGCGAATTTGTCGCCCCCAGCGCGGAGGCCACAGCGTTAAACAGTAGGCTAATAAAATAGATAATACTGGCAAATAAGGTATCACATATCTGTCGTCTTTGTTAATATTTAGAGAATTAATTAAATAAGCTCCCACCCAAAAAACAGCCAGCCACCGACAGGAGTTGAGGTGAAAGATTGACGAACTATTTGGTCTTCGGAGCCAATAAAGTATCAATCCAACTAAGGGAATCAGTAACAAAGGCCAAGAAAGCTGTTCGGGTAAGTGCTGAATGTAGTAAATCCAAGCGTCGATCGTATTGAGGGCTGGATCTCCTTCGGCGATCGCAGAATCCAGCGTTGCCCGTTTTCCCCCGGTCAAAATTAACAGCCAATTGGTTTTTGCCCAGGGCCCAAACACTGCCACCGACAGCAACAAAGCACCAGCTAATTGACCTAATCTTCCCCAAGCTTTTTGCCGCAAAGCACCCGCAGCTAACCAGACTATCGGGGTAAACAGAAATAAGACTGTAGTGTGTTTAACTAATATTGATAAGCCGAGAGAAATTCCAAAGGCGATCGCCCAAAAGAAAGACGATGGAGAAAGGCGTAAATGCGGAAAATCTTCCGGCTTGCTGCTTGCTGCTTCCTGCTTCCACATTGTGAGACAATAGAAAGCCAAAGTAATCGCAGCAGCGAGGGGATAGTCGAGCAAAAATTGCAAGCGGAACCGATAAAGTCCCGGTAACAAAACGCAAATTGCAGCGGCCCACAAACCGACTTGTCTGTTGAATAATTTGACGCCCAGACTGTAGACTGAGGCGAGGAGAATTGCACTAAATAGTAAATGAACGAGGGTTGCCCGATCGCCCCCAGCACCGAAAACATTCAAAAACGGTACCGTTAAGATGTACGTCAAGGGTGGAATTTTTGTCGAAAGCAGCCAGAAGTTTGTCCACCAATCCCCCGAAAACCACTGAGGATGCTGCAGCGCCTGCCAGTAATTCAGCGTGCTCGTGAGGTATTCTGCCTGATCCCACGCGGGTACAGAGCGATCGAAGGCAAACCAGAGGCGATCGCTAATTGCCTCCAACAGCCAAATTGTCCCCAAGACAAGCAGACTGTTGCCCCCGCTAGCCCGATGTTGCTGTGCCATTGCGATTTTTGGATTTTAGGTTGCAGCTTTTAGCTTACAGGCGGGCGGTTCCGGGCGAGCTAAAAATTAGTTGAGAAAAGTGCTTGCTAAATTGTGTATGTGTCTGCTAGGATAGTAAAGCGCGAAAAAACAAGCCGGGATAGCTCAGTTGGTAGAGCAGTGGACTGAAAATCCACGTGTCACGAGTTCAAGTCTCGTTCCTGGCATAGCTTTCTAAAACATACATTTACGGTATCTAGGATTTTAACTCAATCCTAGTTTTGTTGTTTGCACTCATTTTTCGCTGAGTTCGTCTTCAGTGTAGCCAAAAAAAGAGGGAGCATCTGGGGCTTTGTAAAAAGCATTTTTTTATTTTAAATAAATTCATCTAACTAAACCTATGAGGGCGATCGCTCAAAGGCCTGCTTTGTATCTATTTTTGCTTCTTCCTCCTGCATCCTGCCTTCTTCCAATTGACCAATGACTAATGACTGTTGACCAATGACTAATGACTGTTGACTGTTGACTGTTGACTGTTAACTGTTGACTGTTGACTGTTGACTGTTAACAAATAACAAATAACCAATAACCAATAACAAATAACAAATAACCAATAACCAATAACAAATAACCAATAACAAATAACCAATAACAAATAACAAATAACAAATAACCAATAACCAATAACCAATAACCAATAACCAATAACCAATAACCAATAACTAATTGCAAAGCCGATCGAAAACTTGGCTGTCATCCGGGATCTCACCAATATGCCGCTGATAGTGGCACTCTGGCAAGACAATAGTTAATTTATGGGATTTGAAATTTGGGGTGTTTGATTAAAAAATTGGGAATGACTGATTGTGTATGGTTTTGCAGCTTGCAAGCGAGTTGCATTATTTCTGGAAATTGGTAGAGCCAGTGGCGCGACTGAGAAAAAAATTAGGACGAACACGCCAAAAAGCTCTATCTTAATAGTTATAACTTGGCTCTAGGAGGACTCGATCGGTGTACCGCCGCTCTTACAACTTCAGCTATGTCGCAGCTATAAGTATTGTTTTATCTCCCGCACTCAGCCTGCTGGCAATCTCAGACGCTGCGGCCTTTGCGCCTATTATAAATGCAAGGCTGGTTCAAAAAAGCGATCGCGCCCAGGCAACTGAACCCAACACGCAAGCAGACACACTCTTTGAAACAGGAGTAAAACAGCACCGCGAAGGTTTGTTTATCGAAGCAATCCAGACTTTTGAACAAGTTTTGGCAATTCGCAAGCAACAAAACGACAAACCCGAAATCGGCAGAATCCTCAACCGCCTAGGAGAAGTTTATGGCGAAATGGGTTCAAAGTCGAAAGCTTTGGAAGTTCTGCGACAAGCTTTAGTCATTCACCGAGAAATAGGCGATGCGCGCCGCCTTGCTCAAACCCTCAATCTCATGGGTTTCATCAACCGGATTTCCGACAAATTTCCCGAAGCGCTGAAACAGCACGAAGAAGCGTTGGAACTTGCCAAAACTGTCAACGACGAAGTTGAAATCGGAGAAGCACTCCATAACATTGCGGCCGTGTACGCAGAACAGGCAGAATATGCTAAGGCGATCGAATTTTACCAGCAAGCGCGGGTCATTCGCACCCAACAGAGCGATCGACGAGATTTAGGCCGTACCCTCAACAATATGGGCGGCGTTTACTACAACATCGGCGATTTTGACAGAGCGATGGAATTTTACCACCAAGCTTTAGCAATTCGCCGGGAAATCGGAGACAGGGCTGGCGTGGGCCGCCTCCTCAACAACATGGCACTTACCTGTCGCAAACAGGGTAAAGATACTCAAGCGCTGATCTATTTTCAGCAAGCGATACCGATGTTGGAAGCAATCGGTGACAAGACAAGTATCGGAAGGTTACTCAACAATATGGGCGAGATTTATGAAAGTCTCGGTCAATCTGCTAAAGCTCTCGAATCCTACGAGCAAGCTTTGAAAATTGCCCGCGAAAAAAACGATAAATTTGGAGAAAGTGGGGCGATGGAGGGAATTAAGCGATTATCTTCCGGTCGGCTCGTCCCGCAATAATGACCAAAAAAGGTTTCAGGAACGCTAGAATTTTGATTAATATCTGGCTCGAAAGATAGAAACAATTTCTCAATGGTTTCGTCGGTTTGCTCGATCGCCCACAATCAATCTCAGCTATGGATATCCGCCCCGAAAAACCCGAAAATGCGGCAGCTAGACTAATACCATTATCATAAATTTACAGTGACCCGATACCAGCCTAACTCCCAACCTAGGATAGAAATTTCCCAAAGTCACGGCTTGCTAGCTCCTGATTTGATCCGAGTAGCTCGATCGGCCTACGGTATCTATCTGAAAGTGCATTCCGAGCAGATGCAGCGTCCAGCAGGTGTAGTTGTTAGTCTAGGTAGCAATCGAGGTCAGCTAATTTTTGCTTCGCAGCCAGTTTTGTTGCCCGGTGAACGTTTTGTTACTTTTGACGAAATTGAATCTCAAATGTATTAGTTAGTTGTTATTAGTTAGTTGTTATTAGTTGTTAGTTGTTAGCTGTTAGTTGTTAGTTGTTAGTTGTTGGTTGTTAGTTATTAGTTATTAATCATCGGTCATTAGTCATGAGTCATGCCAACTCGGATTTGGCTATTACCTTTGTCTTCTGACTCTTCTCTTCGCGCTCTAGCGCTTACGCGCGGCTTCGCCTAACGCGTCTTCGCGGTTCAATCATCAAGGGGGTAAATAATACGGATTTGGAATCGTTGGGAAATTGGTCATGTAATTAGTAAGTAGTTATTGCTAGCTGCTACTAACAGCTAACAAATAACAGCTAACAAATAAGAAATAACAAATAACAGCTAACAAATAACAAATAACAGCTAACAAATAACAGCTAACAAATAACAAATAACAAATAACAAATAAATGGAAATTATCTTTAATGTCCTTGTCACCGCGATCGTCTTTGTTGTCGGCTCGGCGATCGGCAGCTTCTTGAATGTGGTAGTTTATCGGTTGCCTGCGGGTTTGTCGGTGATACACCCTCCCTCTCGCTGTCCCAAATGTTTAAATCAACTCAGAACTTACGAAAATATACCCGTGTTCGGTTGGGTGTGGCTGCGGGGACGCTGCAATCACTGTCGCAGTCCGATTTCTGCCCGCTATCCGCTGGTAGAAGTAGCTACGGGTTTGCTGTTTTTGCTCATTTTTTGGCGGTGTGGGATAGCAGTAAAAACTCTGGGGTTTTGGGCTTTTTTTAGCTGGCTATTGGCTTTGTCTTTGATTGACTGCGATACAATGACTTTGCCCAATTCTTTAACTCGATCGGGCTTGGTGCTCGGATTGGTTTTTCAAGTGGCGAAAGGTTGGTGGCCGACTTTTAGCCCGATCGACTCCGTACATTATCTGGTACTCGACGGTATTCTGGGAGCAGTTGTCGGGTTGTGGCTGTTTGATGCGATCGGACTTGCAGGTTCGATCGGCTTCGGGCAGACTGCTATGGGGATGGGAGACACCAAATTGGCAGCTTTGATGGGGGCTTGGCTGGGCTGGAAATACTTGCTGTTAGCGGGATTTATCGCGTGTTTCGCTGGAGCTTTTGTCGGCGGCGGGGCGATCGCCCTGAGATTGCTCGATCGGCGTCAACCCATGCCTTTCGGCCCGTTTCTGGCCCTCGGTGCAGCAATTACTGCCCTGTGGGGCGAAGCGATCTTATCTACTTACTTGCAATTATTTTTCCCGAATTTTACTTTCTGATATGTCGGTACTCCGGCGCGATCGAACATAACATTGTCTCAATAATTGGTAAAATTGTTCCGTGTCTTGGATTACACTTACAACTACTAGCTTTCGCTGGGAAGCGGAATTAATGCAGCAGATCCTAGCTGCTCATCAAATCCCAGCTCGCATCGTTGACTTGGGCGTAGCATCTTATTTAGGAGCTGGAAGTGCTACAGCTTTGCAAGTTCTTCCAGAAGACCAGCGGACTGCATCGCTCCTGATCAGTCCCGTTGAAGATGAGCCAGAATCTGGTGATTAGTCATTAGTCATTAGTCATTAGTCACTAAACAACTAGCAATTGACAACTAGCAACTGACAACTAATTACCAATTCCCAATTACCAATTCCCAATTCCCAATTACCAATTCCCAATTACCAATTACCAAGTTTTAATGTCTCTATTTGATTGGTTTGCAAATCGAAGAAAATCTGTACCGAACTCTCAAGAACGGCCGGAACGGGAAATTGCCGACGGGCTTTGGAATAAGTGCGAGGCTTGCGACGCGCTGAGTTATACCAAAGACCTGCGAGCAAATCAAATGGTTTGCTTGGAATGCGGGCATCATATCAGAGTTTACAGCGACGATCGCATTGAACAGTTGATCGACCCCAATACCTGGATGCCCCTTAACGAAGGTCTCCACGCCACCGATCCCCTAAAATTTCGCGATCGCAAAAAATATAGCGATCGGCTGCGAGAATTTCAAGAAAAAACAGGCCACCTAGACGCGGTACAAACAGGCATCGGTCAACTCGAAAATTTGCCCGTCGCCCTCGGAGTCATGGAATTTCAGTTCATCGGCGGCAGCATGGGCTCAGTGGTCGGAGAAAAACTGACCCGCCTCATCGAACACGCCACGCGGGAACGTTTACCTGCGATCGTGGTCTGCTCCTCTGGCGGCGCAAGAATGCAGGAAGGGATGCTCAGCCTGATGCAAATGGCCAAGATTTCCGGGGCTCTGGAGCGCCACCGGGAAGCGAGACTGCTTTACATCCCAATTTTGACCCACCCGACCACAGGCGGTGTCACCGCCAGTTTTGCCATGTTGGGAGACATTATAATTGCAGAGCCAAAAGCTACTGTAGCCTTTACGGGCGGTCGGGTAATCGAGCAAACTCTGCGGGAAAAGCTGCCGGAAAATTATCAAACTTCCGAATATTCCTTCGCCCACGGTTTTGTAGACTTGATCGTACCCCGGACTCAATTAAAAAAAACTCTCGGTCAACTGATCGCTCTCCACCAGCCCCAGCCGTTCTTGGCAAAATCGGAATTTCCAGCCCTCGATGTCGGCGAGGCCCACCACGCTTTACCCGCACCTACTCACGCTCTCAAGCTTTCTCCCTAAGCAGCAGCGCCAAAGGACTTTTGTCGTCAAGAGATCGAAATTTTAGACTCCCGTTCAAGCCCCAGATTGGATCTGTGGAGTAAATCTCAAATCTCAAATCGACTGATTGTCTGTTGGTGAGCCCGCCCAAGACCAAAATCTCAGAGGAATTGCCAAAAAACCCTGGTTTCTTGGCAAAACATCAAGTTTGGTGGCGAGAAATTCAGGCAAATACCGGGTTTTGAGCCTCACGCGCTCAAGTCCTATTGATAATAAACACCCGGCAATGGGATGATATTAGTTGGAAGTTGATGGGCTATGAAGTTTGAGTGAGCAAAAATGCTTAGTGGTAGTTAGTGGTTAGTGAGCTGGCGATCGAACAAAATCTCAGAACAAACTAACAGATTGGGAGCTAACACCACTTTGTTAAATTGTCCAGCTTTCTGTCAATAGCCGTCAACTCAATTTTGACCAGTCAGCGACCTAAAAATTATGGGTTTTGCAGACCTATCCATCGCAGAAATAGCAGAGGACTTCGACGTCCCTGTTGAAGACGTGCTCCGCTTGTGCGACGAGTTGGAAATTGCCTACAAGCATCCTCAAACCCGTTTGGCTTTGGAAGATGTTAAGGCAATTATGTCCGCTCTCGAAAAAAGGCGCGACTCAAAAGGGATTGCAGATTAGATAGCAAAATTCCTCTACCTCGACGTTGGGGTACGGCTGCACAAATTTTTGCCAATTGTCGCAGCAGGAAGGAATTTTCAAGATCGATCTGTTTGCCTACGCTCTCTTAGCGTTCAATAATTTGTCGGATTTTTTTTAAGGAGAACCATGCTTAAAAGATATTTCATTGCTCTGACCGCTGTATTCTTGACATTTCAGTTATTTGTCAGCAGCGCGATGGCTATCGAACTGAGTCCGGAACTTCGCACTGTGACTTTAAATGACAAGGGCGCTCCGGTGGTGCTGAGCCTCAAACAAGTTCAGCAAGGCAAACGCTTGTTTAACTCAGCCTGCGCTCAATGTCACGCTGGGGGAATGACAAAAACTGACCAGAACATAAATTTGAGTCCCAAAACTCTGGCTTTGGCCAACCCACCCCGCAACAATATTGAGTCGCTGGTGGACTTTATGAAAAATCCCACCACTTATGACGGCTTTGAGGAGATTTCCGAGCTGCATCCGAGCATGAAGAGTGCGGATATTTTTGCTGAGATGAGAAATCTCTCAGAAGAGGATTTGTACGCGATTGCCGGTCACATTCTGTTGCAGCCCAAAATCATTGGCGAGCAGTGGGCTGGCGGTAAAGGCGCTCGTTAATTGATGTTAAATTTTAGATTTTGGATTTTGGATTGAGAGAGGGCGGGGCTTTGGCAAGCATTGCTGGCCGGTCGTTTTTCGCTCTAAAATCTGAAATCTAAAATTTACTTGTTACTCATTGATATCGCAAAAGGTTGTAGTGCGTCATGCAGCGTCTTGGTGTTTTTGTCTGCTTTTTGTTGGGAATTTTAATTATTTTGCCGCTGGTGCTGCTGGCACCTCAACCAGCCTTGGCTGCTTCTGATGCTTACGTGACTCGTTATTTGAAAGTCACCGAACCTGTGCCATTGGAATTGGACGCACAGGGAAACACTCGGTTATTTTCGGCTGAGGATTTGTCCTCCGGTAAGCGGTTGTTTGAGCAAAGCTGCCTCAACTGTCATGTTGGGGGAACAACTTTGCCGGATCCGACTGTATCTTTGTCTTTGACTGCTCTGGAGGGGGCAACGCCTCCGCGCACCAGCATCAATAGTTTGGTGGCGTATCTGAGAGAACCCATGACTTATGACGGTAGTGAGGAAACTTTTTGGTGCCGCCAAGTGCCGGAAAGCTGGATGCAGCAGGATGAGATTGAAAATTTGGCTGCTTTTGTGCTCCGTGCTGCTCAGAAGGCTCCGGGCTGGGGCGTGGATAATCTGGAGAGTTGAACGGCTTTTGGTCAAAAAGTGTAAATTACTAGAAAAATCCCGATCGCGACTGCGTGTTTGTGCCTGAATAAACAGGTAAAATAACTAAATAACCACCTTCAAAAGTGTCCATTAGAGGAGAACTGTGTTGAAAAGACTCTTATCGATCGCCCTGTTAGCGATCGCAATTTTTACCGTCGGCTTCGGCCGCCCTGCCTTGGCCGGCGATGCTGCTAACGGAGCTAAACTCTTTAGCGCCAACTGTTCTGCTTGTCACATCGGTGGCGGCAACGTGGTTATGGCAATGAAAACCCTGAAAAAGGATGCTCTGGAAAAGTACGGCATGAATTCCATCGAAGCTATCACTACTCAGATAATTAAGGGCAAAAATGCTATGCCTGCTTTTGCCGGCCGCTTGAAGCCCGAACAAATCGACGATCTCGTAACCTACGTGCTCGAACAATCTGAAAAGAACTGGAAAGGCTAAACTGCCTCTTTGAATTCGGACAAGCTGGACTTGATTTAATTTAAAACCTGTCCTCCCGATCGCACCCTCTCTCTCTCTTGTGCGAATAAATATCGGTTTGCAGCAATCTTAACCTGTTTGGGAAAGCGCGCCACAAATCGGATTTTTATTTGCCCAAGCGCGAGGGAGGGAAATTCGATTTTAGATTGAAGATTTTAGATTTTAGATGGAAGATTTTAGATTTTGTATAAATTATCAAGCACCTTACATTAAGAATTATTATTGCTGGCGTATAAATAAAAATTCGGTGCTAGGATATAAAGCTTTATTAGCTAAGCATTGAAATCACAAATAAAGTCAATGGCGAAAGTGGACTCTACATATATCATGAACGTAAAAACATCAGCAAAAGTTAAAACTCTCGGAGACGCAGCCTCTGGTGCGATCGAGAAATATTTTCGTAAAACAATAGCGCACGAGGCTGAAGTTATCAAAGACAAAGATGCAGAAGAACTTCACCAAATGCGGGTAGGATTGCGGCGTTTGCGATCGGCTGTAACGGGTTTTGCTCCGGTTTTAGACTGGCCAAAAGAAGCTTCTGAACGCAAAATTGGTAAAGTGGGGCGGATTCTGGGAACGCTCAGGGATTTGGATGTGATGCTCGAAAGTCTCCAAAAACGCTATTACCCGAATTTGCCGACTGAAGAACAGGAAGTTTTAGATGAGGCTTTGTCGAGTTTGCTAAAACAGCGGCGCCGGGCTTTGAAAAAGGTGAGGGCTGTTTTGGAACGCAAAAGTTACCAATCGCTGAAAAAGTCGATCGAGGATTGGTTGGAAAAACCGCAGTTTCGGGCGATCGAACATTTGCCAATTGCTGAAGTTTTGCCAGATTTACTCTTACCTCAAGTCAGCGAATTTTTTCTGCATCCGGCTTGGCTGCTGGGCACAAAATATGAGGATGGCCAAGTTAAAGTTTGTGATGATTTGAATGAGTCGGCTGTCGAAGAGAAGTTAACAGCGGAGGGAACTATTCTGCACGATTTGCGGAAGCAAGCCAAGCGGGTTCGCTATTTGATGAATCTGTTTGGGGATTTTTACAGCGAGACTTACGAAGTTTATGTCGAAGATGTGAAAGCTGTTCAAGAATGTTTGGGCGACATTCAAGACAGTGAAGTTTTAAGCGAGTTTTTGACAGATTTTGTCGATCGCGATTTGCAAAAAGAGTTGCCGCAACTGGCGGATTTATTGGCGAAAAAGCGCTACGAAGCTTGGCAAAAGTGGCAGGTTGTGCAGAATAAGTATTTGAGTTCGGAAGTTCGGCAAGGTTGGCGATCGACCTTAATTAATCCTGTGGTTGAAGATGCAGCTTCGGGAGATTCGCAGCCGGAAAGTTAGGTTTTTGGCGAGGAGAGAATGCGATCGACTGACGGGAGGGAGTAAAAGATAGATATTTTTAGGGACACGTCATTGCAGTGTCCTTCATTATGTAACTCAATAAAGGGCGATCGCACTTGGGGATAGGTTCAATAAAAAACCTTAACAATTACTCTTTCCAGTAACGAGTTAAAATCCGAATTACTTCACCAGTGTGAAGTAAAAAAGGGCGATCGCATTTTTTACCATAGCAAATCACGATTGCAACCACTTCATAAACTTATTCGTTGCAGTACCAATAGACTCTCCCACTTGTTTCTTCAAACGCCACCGCTGAAACGCTTGTTCGTAATCTTCGCCTTCAGTTTGATAAACATTCCAAGCATTCAGCGACAATCCTAAGCCCCAGGTTAGTAAAATGAAAAGCGACCAAGAAAGCTCGTGGGATCCAGCTAGATTAAACAAAACTAGAAAACTATTGATAATGCCGTATTTTGTCACATTTTTCTGCAATTTGCGACGACGGTAAGTGTTAAAAACCAGTTTTTCTTGAACTTCTCCTCTAGTTGCTAACCATTGCTGTTCCGCCGCCACGATATCCTGTTCGGAAATGCCCAATTCCGCTGCAATCTCGAACAACTGCACTCTGGATAATTCCCCTTCATCTTGTCGGCGGGCGATCGCAAGCTGTAAAATACCTTGAGCATCCTCCGAACCGTAAATTTGATTTATTTGATTGTCATTGGTCGCCATATAACAAGTTTCCTATAATTCCTGACATCCTTTCTATGATAGAGATAACCGGAGTTAAACGGCAGGTGGGGACATTGGCGGATTTCAACACCCGGACATTCGAGTTGACGCATTGGGCTAAGGGAATTGGGCCAAGGGCATTGCTAATTGGTAGTAAATAACCAACAACCAACAACCAACAACCAACCAACAACCAACAACCAATAACCAATAACCAATAACCAATAACCAATAACCAATAACTAATGACTATTGACTAACCCAAAGTATACATCCACCCGTCTCTCGCGCAAATCCTGACAATTCCGTCCCAAACAACAGGCGTAGCCTCAAAGGATAAACCAGGTTTAAATCTCCCCGATTCTATTACTTTCAAACGGTAAAACTCGCCTTTAGCATTTCTCAAAGCATTCTTATCGCCCGACTTCGCTCGTTCCCAATTCAAATTAAACAAATAAACACCGTTGTATCCCGCACTTATCAGTTTATTGCCATCTGTAAAAATCGGAGTCGAAATTGAAGAACCTATTTCTTTTTTAAAGACTATTATCGGAGTATCATAAGACTGATTTCGCCAAGGCACAGCAATTTTTTTACCTGTAATCATATCTTGGGAACCGATGTACAAATTGCCGTCGATCGCATTTGTGGCAAACAGCGCCGGAAACTCCCCGGAATTGTACTCGTCGTTCAACGCCACCGAACCAATTATCCCGCCTTCCCAACTAGAAAGTCGGCGGTTTCCAGTAGGCAAAAACCATTCGACACTGGCATTCGGTTCCTTGTTCGGATTCAGTTTCAGGACTCCGCCGTTGCCCTGAATGTATTGTTTTTCAATCGCACAAAATAGTTTTCCAGATTTAGAAATTACAGCACTTCCATCCAAATCTGAACCTGTATAAAAATCCCAAACTATCTTTTTAGTGGCAATGCTAATACCGTAAATATGACCGGAACCAGCAGCTATAAATATTCTATCTTTGAGCCTTGATGGCGATGACTCCGCTACCAAGTTGCCGCCGTGCTTGCCGATATCTGCTGCTGCATAAAGCTGTACTTCTGACAATATCTTTGGCTGTTTAATTCCTTGTTTTAGCTTGGCATTGCTTGTGGAACTATCGAGAAAATAGCCGATCGCATTTTCGCCCGCATTGAACAACACGCCACCGCCGATGTCCAAAGCACTGCTATCGTTATCTTGGCTGTAGCTGGGCGTTTTCCTGATGTCCAGCTTCCAAATTTCCTTGCCAGTTCTAAAAGATATTGCCCTAAAACTCGGCACGACACTTTTGCCACCACCGCCGCTGCGGCTGCCTTGCAAAATCACAATTTTGTTTTCGGCGCTGGCTTTTTCATCGATATAAATCGTTGATGAACCTTTGATTATATCATCAAACTTATAGCGCCACACTTCTTTATTGGTAGCCATATCTATTTTTCGCAAATTGTGGTCGAAAGAACCTATAATTAAATAAGTTTTACCCCGGTCTCTGGTAATTGTTGGCTGTCCAGTCCAACCCGCGCCGCTCCAAATTTGCGATCGCCTTCCCAGAAAAGTTCGTCCGCTTCCTAGCTGAAATTTGTCGATTAATTTCAAGCTTTTCGGAATACCTCTGCCGTAGAAACGGCGCTTGTCGTTACCTAAAAATGTCGGGACTAATAATTCTATTTCTGGGTCTGCTTTTGCCAGAGCATTGTTAAAATTAGTTTCTAATAAAGCTTGTTCCGAGGATGCAGTTTGGTACAGTTTGAGAACAGCAGGAGGAACAGCAGCACTCAGCAAAAATTGTCCTAGCTGTTGATTGAAGGTTCTGCGAGATGATAAACTCATGTTAGATAGAGATAATCAGCAATAATATTAAAACATAATTATCAGCAACAACTCAATTAAAACAGATCGCGCTAAACTGCTAAATAACTGACAAGCTTACTCAGTACGAGTTAAAGTATATTTGATTATGGTGAACCGTCTTGCTCAATCCCAAAGCCTTTACCTGCGGAAACACAGCGAAAATCCGATCGACTGGTGGCCCTGGTGCGACGAAGCCTTAGAAACGGCCCAGAGCCAAAATAAGCCGATTTTCCTGTCAATAGGCTACTCTAGCTGCCATTGGTGCACGGTGATGGAAGGGGAAGCATTTTCCGATCGCGCGATCGCCCAATACATGAATTCGCAGTTTATACCGATCAAAGTCGATCGCGAAGAACGCCCGGACATCGACAGCATATATATGCAAACCTTGCAAATGATGACCGGTCAAGGTGGTTGGCCGCTCAACGTTTTTCTCACTCCCGACGAGCGAATTCCCTTCTACGGAGGCACTTATTTCCCCGTAGAAGCCCGCTACGGGAGACCAGCATTTTTAGAAGTTTTGCAAGCAATCCGCCGTTTTTACGACACAGAAAAAGGCAAAGTAGAAGCTTTCAAAGCAGAGATTTTAGAGAACCTTCAACAGTCGGCAACGCTGTCAGCAGGAACCGCAGAACTAAATCGCGAAATATTCCAAAAAGGCTGGGAACTCAACACCGGAATTATTGCCGGCAGCAACCCAGGGCCCAGTTTTCCGATGATGCCTTATGCTGAGCTAGCACTGCGGGGAACGCGCTTTAATTTTGATTCAAAATACGACAGCAAACAAGTCTGCACTCAGCGCGGATTAGACTTAGCATTGGGCGGCATTTACGACCACGTAGCCGGCGGATTTCACCGCTACACAGTTGATGCTACTTGGACTGTGCCGCACTTTGAAAAAATGCTCTACGACAACGGTCAAATTGTTGAGTATTTAGCAAATTTGTGGAGCGCGGGAATCCAAGAACCGGCTTTTGAAAGTGCGATCGCGCGGACAGTAGAATGGTTGAAGCGAGAAATGACCGCAACCGCAGGCTATTTTTACGCCGCACAGGATGCCGACAGTTTTAACACTTCAGAGGAAGTTGAACCGGAAGAAGGAGCGTTTTATGTTTGGACTTACAGCGAACTGGAACAACTGTTAAATGCTGAGGAATTAACGGAAATTAAAGCACAGTTTACTGTTAGTCGCGCAGGCAATTTTGAAGGCAAAAATGTCTTGCAGCGCCACCAGCCGGGAAAACTCAGCGCCACGGTAGAAACGGCTTTAGCTAAACTTTTTGCTGTTCGCTACGGCGGCAATCCCGATACTGTGAAAACCTTTCTCCCAGCCCGCAACAATCAAGAAGCTAAGAATGAAAGTTGGCCTGGTAGAATTCCGGCAGTTACTGACACGAAAATGATTGCTGCTTGGAATAGTTTAATGATTTCGGGTTTGGCGCGGGCGGCGGCTGTTTTTGGGAATTTGGAATATCTGGAATTGGCGGTGAATGCTGCTAATTTTATTTTAGACAATCAGTGGCAAAATGGGCGGTTTCAGCGGCTGAATTATGACGGACAATCGGCGGTGGCTGCACAGTCGGAAGATTATGCTTTGTTTGTGAAAGCTTTGTTGGATTTGCACCAAGCGAGTTTGACTTTAGGCAACGGGGAAGAGGCAAAACAGTTGCCGAATTCTCAGTTTTGGTTGGAGAAAGCTGTGCAGGTGCAAGAAGAGTTTGATGAGTTTTTGTGGAGCGTGGAATTGGGAGGGTATTACAATGCTGCTAAGGATGTGAGCGGAGATTTGTTGGTGCGGGAACGCAGCTATATAGACAATGCAACTCCGGCGGCGAATGGAATTGCGATCGCCTCTTTGGTTCGCTTGGCCTTGCTGGGCCCGAATTTAGAATATCTCGATCGCGCCGAACAAGCTTTGCAAGCTTTTAGCAGTATTGTCCGAGATGCTCCCCAAGCTTGTCCGAGTCTGCTTTCGGCGATCGACTGGTATCAGCATTCTACCCTGATTCGCACTTCGCCCGACCTGATTTCTGGGTTAATTTCGCAGTATTATCCGACTGCTGTTTGTCAGATTGAGGCGGATTTGCCTGAAGGTGCGATCGGGTTAGTTTGCGAGTGTTTGACTTGCAAAGAACCGGCGAAAACTCAAGAGATGCTGTTAGCAGAAATTCAGCAAAGTCAAAGGCGAGGATAAAAGGAAAAAAACTGAAGTCCTGACTGCGAACCTGTTTTACTCGTTGACTCGTCACTAGGCTTTACTCGTTACTAGGCTCTGCCTAGTAACACAGATCCGGAGGCTCTGCCTCCAATTTCCGAAGCGAGGCAGAGCAAGAGTGATATAGGTTCCTTTCGCTGTAGCCTGGGAACCAGTTAAAGCCCTCAATTCATCAATCCCTGAATCTAAAATCTAAAATTTCAACTCCTTACCTTTTTGAGAAAGGCTATATTCCGTGAAAGAGGTATCTAAAAATGAACTTCACCATCAAACTGCTTGATGTCGTTGCATTACTAGAAGATTTACCAGAACAGGGCTTATATCGGGGTCAAGTGGGAACAGTAATTGATGAATATGATGCAGAATTTGTTGAAGTTGAGTTTAGCGATTTGCAAGGTTGTACCTACGCGCTAGAAGCGGGAGCATCTCACTTTTCCAAAAAGCATTTTTTTACATTACAGTGCGAGTACCTCAAGAACTCGCGAGTACAATACGCGAGCTCTTGAGGTACTCGCACTACAAATGCAAAACTGAGATGCTCCCCTAGAAGCCCTTAGCAAGTCGCAGTTAATGATTTTGCATCACAGTCCGCTTGCTGAAACCAAATAGCTGAAAACTCAACCATTATTACAAAAACAAGTTTTAAATCCCTAATACTTCCATTTTTTACAAACAATACAGCGGTGGGCAATATCCGAACTTATACAGAATAAGTTATGGCCAACTCTACAATCTAAAATCTACAATCTAAAATTGTATAATCCCCGTGCAGCTAACAGTTACCCCTCAGCAGCTAAAAACATAAGCTTTTTTTATATTGACTGAACCGAATTTATTAACTATAATTACCAGGTCAAAAATAACAAAAATCTTACGCCTAACACTTTTCTCAAATAACAGGTAAACTATTCTAACGTTTGCCCGTACCGAACGCTGCAGGCAAAACCTATATCTGTTAAGCATTCGTCCTAATTCTTAGGAGCAGGATTTTAAAATATGCATCTCAGCGAACTGACTCACCCAAACCAATTACACGGCCTGTCGATTCATCAACTCGAACAAATTGCCCGACAAATTCGAGAAAAGCATTTAGAAACAGTAGCTGCGAGCGGCGGACACCTAGGCCCAGGATTGGGTGTAGTCGAACTCACCTTAGCACTCTACCAGACACTCGACCTCGATCGCGACAAAGTTACCTGGGATGTCGGCCACCAAGCTTATCCGCACAAATTGATCACCGGCCGCTACAACCAATTCCACACCCTGCGCCAAAAAGACGGCGTTGCAGGCTATCTCAAGCGCTGCGAGAGCAAATTTGACCACTTTGGGGCCGGTCACGCCTCCACGAGCATTTCCGCAGCCCTGGGAATGGCAATGGCGCGGGACCTCAAAGGCGAAAACTTTAAAACTGTAGCAGTCATCGGCGACGGCGCGCTGACGGGCGGTATGGCACTCGAAGCGATCAACCACGCGGGCCATATGCCGAAAACCAATTTGTTAGTTGTGCTCAACGACAATGAGATGTCAATTTCGCCCAACGTCGGCGCAATTACCCGTTATTTAAACAAAATGCGCTTGTCGCCACCGGTGCAGTTTCTCAAAGATAACTTAGAGGAACAATTCAAACAAATTCCCTTTGTCGGCGAAACTTTTACTCCAGAAATGGAACGCATCAAAGAAGGGATGAAACGCTTGGCTGTCTCGAAAGTTGGAGCTGTAATTGAAGAATTGGGCTTTACTTACATGGGCCCGGTAGATGGACACAATTTGCAAGAGTTAATTACCACTTTCAAACAAGCTCATACTATCCAAGGCCCTGTGTTAGTTCACGTTGTGACGGTGAAGGGCAAAGGATATGCGATCGCCGAAAAAGACCAAGTAGGATATCACGCCCAAAATCCTTTTAACTTAGCCACCGGCAAAGGCATTCCCTCCACCAAGCCCAAACCTCCCGCCTACGCGAAAGTCTTTGCCCACGCCCTCGTCAAGCTAGCAGAAGATAATCCGAAAATTGTTGGCATTACTGCTGCAATGGCAACCGGCACGGGGTTAGACAAACTTCAGGAAAAACTGCCGAAACAGTACATCGATGTTGGCATTGCCGAACAGCACGCGGTGACTTTATCGGCTGGTTTAGCCTGCGAAGGAATGCGCCCGGTTGTAGCAATTTACTCGACCTTTTTGCAGCGGGCCTACGACCAAATAATTCACGATGTCTGCATCCAAAACTTGCCTGTTTTCTTCTGTTTGGATCGCGCGGGAATTGTCGGCGCAGACGGCCCCACTCACCAAGGAATGTACGATATTTCTTACTTGCGGTGCTTGCCAAACATGACAATTATGGCTCCAAAAGACGAGGCCGAATTGCAGCGGATGGTAGTCACGGGAATCAACCACACCAGCGGCCCGATCGCGATGCGCTACCCGCGCGGCAACGGTTACGGCGTACCTCTGATGGAAGAGGGTTGGGAAGAATTGGCGATCGGCAAAGCCGAAATTCTCCGCAACGGCGACGACTTGCTAATATTAGGTTACGGTTCGATGGTTTATCCGGCGATGCAAACTGCCGAGATTTTGAGCGAACACGGCATCGAAGCAACAGTCATCAACGCGCGTTTTGTCAAGCCTTTGGACACTGAATTAATCTTGCCTTTAGCACAGCAAATCGGGAAAGTTGTCACAATGGAAGAAGGTTGTTTGATGGGCGGTTTCGGTTCAGCAGTAGCCGAAGCTTTGCTAGATAATAATGTTCTTGTTCCTGTGATGCGCTTGGGTGTACCGGATACATTGGTAGACCACGCAACACCGGATCAGTCGATGGCAACCTTGGGCTTAAATCCGTCGCAAATGTGCGATCGTATCTTAGCACAATTCAGCCGCAAACAATCACCCGTTAGCGTCTAATTAGCTAGAATTGTAGGGTGGGCACTGCTCACCTTACTTCACCTTTACTGCACAAAAGGAGAATCAACAATGACTTATCTCAACCCAACTAGCAGAACTCCCCGGAGAAGATTGCACCCAAAACGCACAGGTTCTGCAGAAGAAATAGCCCAATGGTATGCTGAGAGAGAAGCATTTTATCAGCGCTGCAAACCTATTTTCGATCGCCTCAAACCAGAATTGATTAAAACCCACTACAACTGGTACATGGCCGTTGAACCCGACAGCGGTGAATATTTTATCGACAAGGATGATATGCTAGTTGCAAACATAGCCCATGAAAAATACCCTAAAGTTAAATTGCACGTCTTTCGGATCAATGAAACTGGAGTTTGTGGCACGATATGATGGAAGGAATATTTGGCGATCAGGACGAGCTATTTTTTGAAATTGAATTGATTGCTGATAACGGCTTAGAATTACCTATTGACGCTCTGCTTGATACAGGTTTTTCCGGCTGGTTAGCTATGAACGATTAAGATTTAGAGGGACTTGATTGGATATATGTGAAACAAGAAAAAATGCGAACAGCTAAAGGAGAATTTAATTTCGATCTTTATGCAGGAAAAATTACAATTGATGAGCAAGAGTTTGACATTCCCGTTCATGTAGGCGCGGGAGTACCCGAAATTTTAATCGGCCGCCAACTGTTGAAAAATCGGCGCTTGGTAGTTGATATTTCGGCGGGTATTTTGACATTGGAAACGATTTAAAAGCAAAATGAACTTAAAAAATTTTGATATAGTAATAGTAGGAGCAGGCCCAGCAGGCGGTCACTGCGCGAGAATATTGGCAAAATCCGGCCGCAAAGTCTTGCTTGCCGAACAAAACGACAATTTTAATAAAAACGACTTTTCCAGCGCCGCCACGCCTTTAGAAACCCTTTCTCAATTCGATTTACCCGAATCAGTTGTCGGCAGTTGTTGGCACAAACTGACTATTGAAACTAGCAAAGTCAGTCAAACTTGGGAGTCTCCCGAAAACTTGGGAGTTGTTCTCAATTTTGCTAAATTTAGAGCTTTTTTAGCCGAGGAAGTTGAGCGATTTGGCGGTGAAGTTTGGCTTGGTTGTCGCTACACCGGACATTCGCAAGCTAACGGTGAAACAATCGTAGAATTTAAACAGCTATCTGACGGTCAACTTATCAAAGCTAGCACTAAAGTTTTGGTTGATGCTACGGGTTTTGCTAGGGCGATTATGTACGAAAAAGAAAACGATAAGCCAGAGTTTTTATCGGGAACCGGCATCGAATATTTAATTGAAGTAGAACCGGAAATTTATCATAAATATGCCAATGATTTAATCTTTTTTTTGGGCGATAAATGGATGCCGAAGGGTTATTCTTGGATATTTCCAATGGAACAAAACAGGCTGAAAGTTGGTGCGGGCCGCATTTTTTTAGATCCGAAAACTGTGAAAAATTTGGAACCTTTGAAAAAATATATCGATTTGCTGATTGATGAATATCTGAAGTCTAAAAATTATACAATTATTGACAAACACGGTTCTACTCTGAAGTACAGTCAGGGTTTGCAGGATATTTATTACAAGGAGAATATAATTGCGATCGGCGATACTGTCTCCACTGTAAATTTTTTGGGCGGCGAGGGTATCAGACACGGGATGGATGGTGCCGAAATTGCGGGGAAATACATTGAAAAATATTTGGACGGGAAAATCTCAGATTTTGGAGATTATGAAACCCAAATGCACCGCAAGTTCGATCAAAAATGGCATATTTCGGAAAGGTTGGCGGTGAGAAAGTATATCGATGATGTTAATGATGAGCTTACAGACAAGGTAATTTCTTACTTAAAGTACATGAAAACTGATGATGTGATGGATATTTTATTTTATTATAAGTTTGAGAAGATTTATAGAGGATTTGGCGGTTATTTAGGGCGGAAGTTTCAGGGTTTGGTGCAGCGGCTGAGAAAAAGTTTTTAGTAATGATCTAAATCGTCATCAAGTTGGTTTGTAGTGAGGACTTGATTCCTTCCGAATGCGGACTAAATTCATCACTACGAACCTAATTTTAAGGGATTTTCCTTGGTGATTTGAATGCGGGGTAGCGACATTAAAGAATCGTCTAAGCTGCTAAACTTTGACCTATAGGATACACCAAAAGTATACCCGCTCGCCCCGATTAAATGTTCTACAATTTTATCGACATCTCCGTAAGGATAAGCAAAACATTTAACAGATTTCCCTAATCCCCGTTCCAAAATAGCGCGACATTTTGCCCCCTCACGCACAATTTCTGTGGGCGACAAGGTAGTTAATGGTTGATAGGTAGCAGACATCGAACCGAATTCAATTCCTGCATCCTGCATTTGCAGAATTTCTGGCCATCCCATTAAGTTTACTTCTTCACCTTCGGCTTTTTCCCAACTATTTGTCTTTCCAATCGACTCGGCTACTAAAAAAACAGTTGCTGTAAAATCATAGCGTTTTAGCAAAGGCCAAGCATATTGGAAAAAGTCGAGATAGCCTCCGTCAAATGTTATCAATACGGCTTTACCGGGTAAAGGAGTTTTAGTCTGTTTTGCGCTTCGCCAATTTTCCCAACTCGCACTGTAATAACCTTTTTCTTGTAAATCCTGTAGTTGCTGTTCAAACAAGTCGGGAGTAACGGTATTTAAACCATCGGGAGAAATGCGGCCGTAGGCGAGAATGGGCAGATTTTCTGTGACGCTGTTATTGTTAAAAACTTGAGGTTTTTCTGGGTTGGCAACTTCTCGATAAGGCGATTTTTTACCGATGATTTCTGGTGCATAAAATACTTGTTTTTGTAGCTCGTTTTCTAAGGGAATTTGCATTGTTGTTTCCCCGGCGATTGCTGCGGCTGATGCGATTTCTCGCAGCGCTGCGGCTGGGAGTGCGGCGCGGCGGCTGATACTGGTGCCGATCGCACCCGATCGCCTGCCGAACATCACTGCATTTGGCGGGTAAATGCCACCATAACCCTCTGCATTCAAGCACTCTGGCTGATTCGACCTTTCGCGGGCAGCAGAGGCTAAGCGCGATCGCAGCGATTGCTTACCGTCGATCGGTTTTCCCAGCAAAGCTTCTCGCACGGTGGCGACGCACAACTCAAAACCGCTATTTCGAGTAATTGTCGATCGCAATTTTTGAGCAGAAACGAAATTATTTTCCACCGCAACCGTTACAATACCGACAGCAACGCCGCCTACTTTCACCAGGACATCTATTTCAGAAAGCTCAACTTTTATATTAGGCAATTCCTCGCTAACTTCTACAGCAATTAAATCTTTTTCGAGGGTAATTGTTGGGACTTCCTCTGGTATTTCTGGCTTGTAGAAATCCTCCAAATGCCAATGCGATCGCACCCATAATTCTTGTAAAAATAGCCTCCAGTCATTTTTCTTGTGGAATGGTTGCAGCAAAGTTTCCCACAATCTATTACCTTTTTCGCAGCGATTGCGTTGAAAGTAGCGATCGAGAATTTGCCAAGCAAACTGGGCTGCAACCGCATCCGCCAACACCGCACCCGCCACAATCCCGTCGCAGACTGGCAATTCCACAACACCGAGTTTAATGCCTTCTAGTTGAATTGTACAGTGCAGGCGATCGTATATTTGCAAAGTGTAAATATCCGAAATTGGTTCCCTCACTTCTACCGTAACTTTCCAGGCAATTTCACCCTTGACTCGCTTAATCTTATCTAAAATATCTTTAATTTCATTACTCGTAAAAATTTTATGATATTTGTGAACATTACTCCTTTTAACCTCTCTCTCAATTCCTTGGTGCCAAGGTAAATTTAAACTGAGACTAGCAGCTTTTTCTTGATAAAACTCCAGCATTTTTGCGTCATATTCAACCCCCATAAAATGACAAAGCTCTTCTAATTTCTTGACTTTATTATCGACTATTTCCTCATACTTGACTAATATATGATTAGAATTTTTAGCATATTTGTGACTAATTAACGTCGCCTCCTTCCAGCGATGGATACAGTGGTTTAAATCCCAACCAGGCCCCCACAAATCATGAGAATTCCTAGTAGCCTCATGCAGAGAAGCTATTGTATCCATACCGTTTCGCAAAATATGTATAAATTTAGCATCCGGCAAAAATCGCTCTATGTCATCAATAAAATATATATGTTCCGGCGTTTTTTCCAACCAAATGCTTTTGTTTTGTTCCGCAGCCAAACCATCCAAAACTCCGACAAACCAACTAACTTTAGTTTCCAAACTTTGACTATCATCAAAACCTTGCAAAAGTTCAGGGCGATTAATCTCATCTTTAAAAAAAGCTTCCATCCTACCTGGAAACTTTCCCGCAAACTTCTTGTAAAGTAAATATTGAAAAAACTTAGATTCAGGAAAAGAAATAACTTCAGGATGAGCAGCCAATAAACTTTGAAGCATGGTTGTGCCGCTTCTCGGAGAGCCTATTAAAAATATCCGTTTCATTTTTATAGCTAATAAAGGGTTTGTGAATTAGATTTTTTTTTACGAACCGCAGAGAGCGCAGAGGGCACTGAGGAAGAGAAGAAAGAGGTATGATTGATGTTCATCTCTGGGCTATCTGCGGTTAAAAACTTTTTTCCTAACTCCAACTAAAATCCTCATGCAACAAATCCGAAAGTTCCTGATTGTAAGGTTTGAAGTAATTAGTCAATTTTTCTGCGATTTCCGGTGGCATTTGGCTGTATTCATCGAGATGATTGATTTTATCTTCTTTACCTGCATTCTCACTAATATCCAGAAAATTCAATACTTCGGAAAAGACTTTGCCTGTATGTGTGTAAAAATCTTCGCTCTTGAGAATTAGCAATTGTTCTCTCGGAAAATAGTCGAGCCAATTTTTGATTTGTTCTACATAAATTCCCCGCGACAAATAGGAATAGTGCTGGTGATTGAAACTGTAATATTTTTCATCGGCTTTGATTTTTTCAATCTCACCTTTGAGTCGATCGCCCTCAGAGGCGATCGCCTTTTCAAAATCCAACTTTTCGCAGCCGTTTGCCACTTCTAAATGATAGTGCATCCACGCTCGTTTTACCGGGTTTCGCAGCATTACAATCAGCTTAACATCCGGGAAACACTTGTAAACTCGCTCCGCTACCAAGGGATGATAAATATAGTAAGCAGTCATCTCCCAAAGGAGCACTTTCTCACTCGCTACACTCCGCGTCAACTGCTTGCTGTACCACTCAATACCACGCTCGAAATTTAATTCAAAAAAGTGAATGTCCCGCGAACCTTCTTTGATAATTTGCAAGTGATTTGCGAGATAGCTGTATAGAGATTCCGTGCCGCAGTTTTGAGCACCAATCATTAAAAAATCAGGTTTTTGCTTGTTTTCCAACTGAGTCAAAATCTTGGCGTAGCCGGGATTATTCTTATCCAAATCGTAAGTTGCAGCGGCTGGTTCGGCTAAATCCAGAAGCGGCATTTTGCCCTCAAATTCCCAGCGGTACGGCGGACAAAGAATCGTTTTTTGGTTGACAGTCGATCGCACGTACAGCGGATAAACCTGCCAATGATAATCGTAGGCGTAAGCCAAAGTTTCCTCGTAAACCCCAGCATTCACGTAATACTGACCGTTTCCTAAATCCAGCCTGTCTATTTGCAGCCGGATTTTGCCTTTCCCCTTTACAAGCGGCAGCAGTCTGCCCATTTGATTAGTATTAGTCTCAAAACAACTTTGACCATCATCCCGGCTGATTGTCACGGCAAAAATAGCAGCAGAAATTTCCTGAGACACCGAATAATGGATTTCAATGCTAATAGCATCACCGCTATCTATTTCTACATTCGGAAATACTTTAACATCGGTAATTTCTACTTCCAAAGAACCGAAGCGATTCTGATTACCTCGCAGTGGCGAGCCGCTACTTGTAGCTTCAGCACCGCGCAGGGGAGTGTGATTTTCTGTGGACGATCGCATTTCTGACAAATACTGACCGACTACTACTTCCGGTTCCCCATAGGCCACGATTTCACCTGCTTTCAGCCACAAAGCCCGATCGCACATTTTCTGAATTTGCGACGCAGTGTGAGAAATCAAAACAATCGCACATCCTTGATTTTTAAACTCAGTTATCTTATTCAAACATTTGGTTTGAAAAGCCACATCACCAACCGACAAATGTTCATCAACTAACAGCACTTCTGGATCGGTATGCACCGCCACCGAAAAAGCCAGCCGCATTTTCATCCCCGTACTGTAAGTCCGCATCGGGCTGTCAATAAACTGTTTTAACTCTGCAAATTCCACAATATCGTCAAATCTGCGCGCCACTTCCCGGCTAGTCAAACCGGCCACTACAGCACCCACAAACACGTTTTCTCTGCCAGTTAGATCCGTGTGAAAACCCGCACCCAAATCTAACAAGCCGCCTATTCTGCCGTTAACTTTAATAGTTCCTTCCTCAGCCTTACCAATCCCACCGACAAGTTGCAGCAGCGTTGATTTCCCCGCCCCATTCTTGCCAAGAATTCCCAACATTTCCCCAGGAGAAACAGTAAAATTTATATTCCGCAGCGCCCAAAAACTCGCCTCCGGCTTCAGCTTCCACCAACCGGACAAAGCTGCCTCCATAATCGTATAAGGTTTCGTGGCAGAGTAGCGGTTAAAACGCTTACCCAAACCCTTGACAATAATTGCTTCTCGCATTTATAATTCCTCCACAAAATGATCACTTTGCCGTCTAAAAATTCCCAGTCCAATGGGCAAAAGAGCCGCCACAGCCAAGCTCAAAACTAACAGAGCCTGCCAATCCGGCTGCATACCTTTGAGCAGTATGGCGCGGTAAGCTTCAATCAGCGGCACCATTGGATTTAAGTAATAAAAAATCTTAAATTTTTCCGGGACGCTGTTGATGTCGTAGAAAATCGGAGTTAGGTAAAACATCATCTGCAAAACTACTCCCAAAGTGTGCTGAGTGTCGCGAAAAGTGACATTTAAAGCTGCAAGGGGATAAGCAAAACTAACTGTCAAAAAAAACTGAATAATCATCAGCAGCGGCAACAAAAGTAGCACTGAATTTAGATGAACGCCATCAATTAGCAGAAAGATAATTAACACCGGCAAAGCTAACACAAAGTGAATTAGCCCAGTCATCGTCGTGACTACCGGCAAAATTGCCGTGGGGAAATTTGGTTGCCTGATTAGTGCCTTATTATTGGTAATTAATCCCGTTGATTTAAATAATGCCGTTTGAGACCAACTCCAAATTAACAAGCCGCTGAAAACAAAGGAAGAAAATTTGGGAATATTAAGCGCTACGACAGAGCGAAACAAAAAGGAAAATACAGCCAACTGTAACAGCGGACTGATTAAAGTCCAAGCAATCCCCAAGGTCGATCGCTTGTAAAGTAATTTCATATCGCGATCGACCAATACCCGTAGCAAATCAAAGAAATGAGTGATTTGGCGAATGTAAGCTACCTTTCCCGCATTTATCACAGCACACCCCCAGCAACTATCTGAGGTTCTCGCCCGGATAAATTCCAGGGCTGAATCTTAACTAAATTCTGGGTCTGCACCAGGTTCAACTTATCAGGAATTGGTTCTAAAAAATTAGCTTTATTCAATTCTATTGCCATAATTACCATTGTCAATTTCTATTTTTTTTACTCTAAATTACTATTACCGAGCAATTAAAGGCTTACTTAATTACACCTCTATAGCGGTTCTCAAAAAATTGAGGTATCCCCGATGCCCTATGCCCGATGCCCGATGCCCGATGCCCGATGCCCTATGCCCTATGCCCTATGCCCGGTTTGGCCTATGCCCTATGCCGGATAGTACCTCGTATGAGAGATCGAAAGGCTATATATTCTATTATTTATAGAATCTAATTCTGTCATTTCTAGGCAGAATTTTCCAGCTTTTTTTTGTCCAATACTTTAAATAACTGTAGATGTTGAAGTAGGGTGTTGTCAACTAAGCTAGGCTCAGAATGAGCAGCACTTTTGGGCATACCGTTAGCCGCGATCGCCCGAGCCAGAGGTTCGGCAAAGTCAAGCGCCAGAATCGATCGCAAGTGAGCACCCCGCAGTGGCTCTACACCGAATTTGGGAGTGACGTGACCGATCGGCAGTTCGCCGTAACGGAGATAAATGCCATCGGGCCGCGCAGCATCGATCGCTCGTTCTGCAGCTTCCCAACCTTGCTGCAAATCAATTTCAATTTCGCGATCGCTCAAATCAGCGCGGGCCGCGCCGGATTGCATAAAACTCGAAATTCCCGATCGACTTTTCAACTCATCCATCACACCCCGGAAGTACCAATAACCCAGCAAGTTTCCCCGCAGCCACCGCCAAGTAGTCCTCATCCCCAAACCTTGCAACAAATCCAGCGATTTCCTCAGCCCCAGGGCCAGCAAATCCACAGCTTGCACCCAGAAAAACGCGATCGCCACCAAAATCTTGTCTGCCAAAGAATCAGGAACTTCGTAATATTTGATCTTCAATATCGGTCTAAGTTCCGGATGTCTCTGACCGATCAAAACATCCGATCGCCCTTCCTGACGAGCACGGCCAAAAGAGCGATCGAGATTATTAGTTTCATGTTCGTAATGATAGCCCACCGCATCAGCCGCGATCGCAAAACATACATCAGCTTTCAGCAACCGCACCCCAAACTCGTAATCTTCCCCGCCGCAGTTCCCAAAAGCCAAATCAAAGCCATCGAGACTAGCAAACAACTCTGCATCCAGAGAAAGATTGCCGCTGAGCAAATCTTGGTATCCAAAGCGGCGATCCGGGAGGCCCATCTGGTAAAACTTTTCCTCCCACCAAGCCCGCACTTCCACATCAAAAAAGCTAGTTCCTCCCTGCAACTTTGGCGGATAAGGGCCCATGACAGCACAGCCCGGACGTTCTTGGTGAGTGCGAACGTGGCTTTCCACCAAAAGCGGCAGCGCTTCAATATCATCGTCCAGAAACAGCAGCAACTGCCCGATCGCCGAAGCCGCTCCCGTATTGCGAGCGATCGAAGCACTCCGGCAATTTACCTCAACAACCTGCAATTTAAACGGAGTTTTGTAGTCTTGCAGCATTGCCAAAGTATCGTCAATGCAGCTATCTGCAACTACAATAACTTCCATGAGGTCGATCGGATAAGTCTGCGAGTGCAAAGCATCCAGAGCCCGCCGCAGCGAACCACTTCGATTGTGAGTCGGAATAATTACGCTAACTGTTAGATTTTCTCTATTCATATTTGGAATTGGTAATTGGGCGGAGCGAAGCGGAGGGATTGGGCATTGGCCCGCGCAGGGCATTAGTTGTTAGTTGTTAGTTGTTGGTTGTTGGTTGTTAGTTGTTATTCAGAAGGAATAAGAAAGAAAAAAGAGAAAAAAACAGTTTTCCCTGTATGCGTGACTTCCGTGTTCTGAATAAAAATAATTGGTAATTGGTAATTTTAAACACTCTTTCCTCCGACTTCTTCCCTCCGACTAATGACTACTAACTACTAACTAATGACTAATGACTACTGACTTCTTGCTTAACTGCTTGTAACTGCTTCCGAGAAGCAAAATAAGCCATCGGCCCCCGAACACAGCCCCGCAACTGAGCCAACAGCAAATCCCTCGGAATCGACTCCGGCTGCTTTCGCCAAGAAGCAACTAATTCAGGAATTTGTTTGTACCGCAGCCATCCCCAAGCTAAGAGAGGCACGCTGAATTCTTGGTTGATGACAAACATCCGCGTCCAGAAAGCATAGACTCCGATGCCGTAGCCGTGCAGCGTTTTTTGCAATTCTTCCCAAGTGCGCCGGTGGCGGTGCCAGCTCAAAGCTCTCGGCTCGTAGACGATGCAGTAGCCCGATCGCAAAATGCGCGCAAACAGTTCGCAGTCTTCGCCGCCCACCGTGGGCGTTCCCGCCCCCAAAACTTCGTCAAACAAGCCGATCGACTCGATCGAACTTTTCCGCAAAGCCATGCTCGCCGAAACACCCACCGGAGAGACTATCAGCGGATTGCACTGCGCCCCGTCAAAAATTCGGCGTTCAAAGCCCCGCCCGTGGGGGCTGTAGCGCTCGAACCATTCTTGCGCTTCTGTTTCGAGTTCCAAGGGCATGATTAGCCCCGTAACGCACATCACTCGCGGATCGCTAAAATTCCCCAAGAGCGATCGCAGCCAGTTCGGATCGGGCACTGCATCATCATCTGTAAACGCTACGAATTCGTGTTTAGCTTCGCGTAAAGCTCGGTTGCGGGCAGCGCTGGAGCCGGGTACGTCCTCGCGTACATAGCGGACTTTTGGGTAATTTTTGACCAATTCCTCAGTAGCGTCCGTGGCGGGACAATTGTCAATTACTAAGTATTCCTGACCGTCGTCTGGGAGCTGCATGAACGCTTCCAGACAGCGCTGCAAATCTTCCGGGCGATCGCGCGTGCAAACTGCTACTGTGGCGATCGGCAATGCCTCCATCGGCCCCCGCTCATCCCATTCTAGAGTGTCGTAGAGCCAGTTTTTCCAAAGGTTATCCCCCGCAGCATCCATCAGTGTTTCCCGCAATTGAGAACCCTCAATGCGACCTCCGACTACTGAAAGTTGAGCGCTCGCGATCGGCTTTCCGTGCAGTCTAATTAAAACCAAGGCTTTGCTGTAACGCTCCTCAACCGCAATTTCTGGCGGGAGTTTAGAGATTTCTAGGTCGAGAATAGCTGTTGCCATTTTAGATTTTAGATTTTAGATTTTAGATTGCCAAAAAATCATAGAGTATCCGTATTTTACCGGATGTATTTTAGTCAAAATTGTTGTAGGGGGATAGCAACTTATCAATGCCATACTTGCCGATCGCCGATGCGCTAATCAAACATAAAGCCTCATATTTATGATTGCTGTTATTTATTTTTACTTTCGATTACCGGTTGATGTCAAGTTTTTTGTCTAAATAATTTTTGTCGCCGACAGCGATTGCTCGTCGAGCACGATCTCAATGGCGAGTGTCATTGGCGGTCAGGGCTACCAAATTTGGCAATTAATGTCAAATCAAAAAAACCCGATTTTTTATTAAGAAACCGAGTTTTGGCGATCGATCCTGATTTCAGCGTTAATTGCGATCGGCTACTATTCAAGGGCAAAATACCAAACAATCAAACACCCTCGCAATTCAAACTTTCGCGAGTAGTAGTTCTACTATAAGAATTCCAACTATCCAACTCCGCTGAACTCCGGTGACAAAGCATGGCCCTCACCCCTTCATCAAGTCCGCGAACCCCAGTAAAATCGGCACCTTCAATGCTAGTAACATGATCGAAACTAGCATTAGTCAAATCAGCAGCTCGAAAATCAACACCCTGCAATTCCGCACCATTTAACCGCGCATCCCGCAAGCAAGCACCAGTCAAAAAAGCCCTCCGCAAATTAGCGCCGCTCAAACCCACACCTTGCAGATTAGCACCAGTCAAATCAGCCCCGCTTAAATAAGCGCCCAGCAAATTAGCACCCCTCAAATCCACAAACCGCAAATTAGCCGTATTTAAAAAAGCCCCAGTCAAAATAGCTCCAGGCCCCACAGCGCCGCAACTTTTGAATCTAAAACCCGACGGCCAAACTGTCAGCGAATCGTAGATAGCAACTTGCAATTTCGAGCCGCTCAAATCAGCCTCGCTCAGATTAGCATTCTGCAAAGAAGCCCTGCACAAACAACTGTTTTGCAAAGCAGCCGACTGCAAAATCGCCCCTTGCAAATTAGCACCGCGCAAATCCGCTTCAACCAGATTAGCACCGCTCAAATCTGCACCGCACAGGTTAACACCAATCAAACTAGCACCCGCGAGGTTAGCACCGTCAAGCTTAGCACCGCTCAAATCGCGATCGTACAAATCAACCCCGCTCAAATCAACCCCTGCCAAACTCTGCCCCGACTTCACAGCAGCCAGTAAACTCTCCGAATCAAAATTTGTGCGATCGATCGTTAAATTAACCATTTCTTTAAAAAAAACACCTCAATCCAACTGATTATACCTTGACCAGAACCCCTCCCGACATCCCTCACGCCATTTTCGATTTTTAATTTTTAATTTTCAATTGCGAATCATTTACTGAATGTCGGTTAGAAGCACAAGCCAGCATTTATCTTCTTTTTGGCTGCTAGAATTACTAAACTTTACAATCAAACATTCTCAAATTTAGTAAAATCGAGAAAACCGCATTGCCCAAAAATCAGCAGAGGTCACAAATACCATGAAAATCCAACCGCCGATGACAATGATGGACTTCTTTCGCAAAAGCGAAGGAACCTGGTTTTCGCAGCGTTCAGTCCATCACTTCGACGCAGTAGCAGACGAGTCAGGCGAATCAAATCTCATCATTCAAATCATGGAAAAAGACCACCCCAAAATACAAGAAATTTGCGAAAAGCAAGCAGTAAATCCAGCACTAGCCGTCGGTGGAGCTATATTCATGTGGCAGACAACCCTAGACGCACAAGACAAAGAACCAAACCCAAATTACGCAGCCATTCTAGTAGATATTCCCGATCGAAACAATCCCCAATCAGGAAAATTTCTCCGCAACCAAGGCTATGTAGAAGGAATACCAGTCATCGGGAGATACAATTTTGCAACCGATGGAGTATTAACAATCGACACCGAATATGAAAAAAATCAAGGTCAAGAACGCTGCTGGTTTATCACTGACGATTTCCGCGTGCGCGTCAGCACAGTACGCATGATGAACGGCATCAATCTTATGACTTACAGCTCAGAACGCCGCTGCGTCGCACCCGCAGATTTACAGCAAATCATTCAACAGCAACAACTCATCACTCATTAGTCATCAGCCATATCATGTCCGACTGAATAATTCTTACATATTCAAAGATTTGTAGTATTTGTAGGGTGCGTCGCCATTAAAAATCCGTACATCCAATTAACAATCTCAGGGCGACGCACCTTACATCATATTTGAGAAAACAAGCCTAAAAATTATCTAATTTCAACCGCAGATTTTTATTTAACAGCGTTCATCAAACCTAGTATAAAAACTGCCGTATTTAATCCAGTATTGCTTGAGCTCGTGCTGAGGAGTGTGCAAACTCGCCTTAGCTTGATATAAAATAACTTTTCGGTGATTGCCAATCCAAACTTTATTAATCGGGTGAACGCAAATAAAAGTTCCGCCCAAACTCTCAATGCACTCCCCAAAATTTTCAATAGTAGGATATTCTAGAGTTTCAAATATAAAAAAATTTCCCGAACAAATCAAATGCCGGCTCCGAATCCAGCACTCCATTTTTTTTCTAGCTAAAGGCGGCAGCATAATATTTTAAACGTTCAGCTTTTATCATATTACTAACGCGGTCGCAGGCACTTCACTAGCAAAACTTTCGACTTTATCAAACAGCAAAGGCCCTTCAGTCGAACCCCAAACTTGCTCGCCAGTATTAACATCCATTCCTCGGTCTAAACTTGTCCAAGTATGCTCTGTTAATTCCACATCACTCACTAAATAAGTCTCGCATCCCTTGCGATTGATCAAACACTTCTGCCCGGGTTCTACGCTTCCTCGAAATATTTCGCCATCTCTCTTAAATACCATTGAACAGTTATAGCGGCGTTCAATACTATCCGGCGTAATCGTCATCAAAATATCTAATTCTCGTCCTGCACCTGCATAAAGCATACCATCTTTTAGACCATAATTTTCTATATAAATTTGATCTTCTTGTTCGACAAGTCGGTGAATTCCTTGACGGTAAGGATTCCACACATCGTAGTCATAAACTTGTTCGGAATAAAAACCAATGCCGCCAAAAAACTCAAAGGGTAAAGGCCGAAACAAAACCCGAATGTGAGCGTAATTTTGCGGATTTGCAATTGATTGCTTTTGGTTGCTGAAATGCCCGGCCATCAAGTTAGCTAGGGCGATAAGTTCACTTGTCATTGGGTAAAAGGAAGAAGGAAGTTCGGCAACGGATTATGTACGGGATGTAACGGATGTAAGTCCGTCGGAAGAAGGAAGAAGTCATTAGTCATTAGTCATCAGTCATTAGTCATGTTTTGCTATCGCCTCCGAGCTTTCCGTACAACGTCATCAGGCAGAAGGAAGAAGGAAGGAAGGAGGCAGAAGAGAAAAAACCAGGAGGAAGAAGGAAGAAGGAAAAAACAGCTATTGCTGTATTCGTGACTTCCGAGTCGTGAATCAACGTAGTTGGTAATTCGTAATCGGTAGTTGTCAACCACTAATGACCAATGACTAATGACCACTGACTAATTACTAACAACTAACAACTAACAACTAACAACTAGCGACTAATGACTAATGACTAATGACTAATGACTAATGACTAATGACTAATTAGCGGACAAACAGCGGATTTCTGATGAAAAAGAAGCGGTGGTAACGCCTGCGCCGTCGCTTGTTTTGATTAGGGAGACGCGGAAGCGCAAATTGGGAGTACCGAACCAGATGCGCTCTTCTGCAGCGGCGCGATCGTACTCTGTAATTAAAATAAAAGTTCCGTCCTCTGTCAACTGGTAGCGGCCAACAGCAGGCACTGTCTCAGCATACCCGCGATCGCGCAGCAGTTTCCCTTGGGACGGATTTTCGGGATTTGGCACGGGTACGAGCACGCAACTGCCTTCTAGTACCTCTTTTTCGTCCCAATCCGACTCGCCCTCCCAACTCATCCGAAAAGGATGAGCAGCGTCAGCAGGATCGATATTGTACGATCGACAAAGCTCAACTACTTCTGCATCGTCGGCATTCAGCGCTACAATGTCAATTCTAGAACGAACTTCCTCAAAGTGACTGAATGCTAAATGGTGAGCGCTGCGTTGCGATCGCCATTTGCCAATTGAACGATCGATAAATTCACTTAACTGCATCTGCTAATTGGTAATTTGTAATTTTAAATCAGTTATCGGTAATTTGTAATTTCTTATCGGTTATCGGTAATTAGTTATTAGTTATTAGTTATTGATGACAACCAATAACCAATAACCAACAACCAATAACCAATAACCAATAACTACTGACCAACTATCCCTCTAACCAACCTCAGTAATGCTGAGGATTTTTCCCCCACTCTTATTGATATACTGAATGTTCTGAGACAACTGGCTGTAACCCACTTCATAAGTTACATTGCTCACCTTTCTCCGAGAGCCACTACCCTTGACAGCCGAGATCCGAAAACGCTTACCAGTATTGCTGTAAGCACCGAAACTGCTAGCAGGAGCTTTGATTTTTGTGCCGAGATTAGCAGCTACATCGGTAATCAATTTTGCCTTATTGCTGGCATCGCTAGTAGCATCGCCGCGGTACAAAGCAAACATCCGATTGAAACCAACATTTTTGTTGCCAACTTGGCTGCGAGTGCTGCGGGCATAGGGAACAGTATTCTCGCCAAAACTTGAATTGTACTCGTTGCTATCGAGATAAGAGTCAATTTCAGCATCGTATCCTTGCTCGTTATAAGTGATAACGTGCTGGGAAATTTCCGATTGATCGGCAGGGGCGCGGCCCAACAAATGCTTAGAATTGAGTTCGATAAACCGATAGGGGGAACTCGACTCAAAAAAGAGCGATCGATACAAATCCGATTTGGCTACCAAGTTCACAAAACCCTTGACGGTGATATCGCCATTTCGCAACAGCGATTCAGCACTCGTTAGTCGATCGCACTCCATCAAGTGTGCGTTACCCAAGACTTGTTTGTAAACAGCCCGAATCACTGTTTGCAAATCATCTTCTGTAGCATTTGCTCGCAGTTCTACCGGTGTCGATTCCACAGCCCATAAAGACATTTGATTTTCTCCTAATTTTCAATTGCTTTGGTAATTGTAATTAGTTCGACCGTTCGCAATGCCAGTCCTCCAATCGTGAAAACTTGCATTCCGCACCATCGAACTATTTTGATTACGAGGGATTGATCGGCAACGATCTAACTGGTAATTGGTAACTCGCAAATTGTCAAATTTTGCACGCTTCGACGATGGTAATTCCTCTTTTTTATTGGTAATTTCTCAAGTTTGAATTCATCATTCATCCTTTTTCTTTACCTTCGCAATTACCCTTCGCAATCACCAATTATCCATTACCAATTATCCAATTTCAGTGATGCTGACAATTCGGCCGCTCGTGCGATTAATCCGCTGAATTTGGGGAGTCATTCTGTTACCGGGAACAATATATTCCACAGTGCTGCGGCGGCGGGGTTGGTTGTATTTAGCACCTTGCACCACAATCTTAAACATCTTTTCAGTCGCGTCGGCATAACCGCTACGGCCTCCAGACATCGGCGGTACAATCTTGTTGGTGCTGTTAGTGGCCACAGCATAGGTTAGCTGAGAATCCTTATTTGTGTCAGTTTCGGCAGGGCCGCGGAACAGAGCAAAAATCCGGTTGTAGCCTACTTGTTTTTGACCGACTTGGCTGACAGCAGCGCGGTAGAAAGGTACGGTATTTTCGCCAAAGTTTTCTTGATATTCTTGGCTGTCAAGATAAGAATCAATTTCTGCGTCGTAACCGTGTTCGTTGTACCGGCGAACGTGCTCGGAAATCTCGGCTTGATCTTGAGGTGCTCGACCTAACAAATGTTTGAAATTGAGTTCGACAAATCGGTAGGGAGAAGCTGTTTCAAAAAAACGGGCGCGATACATTTCTGATTTGGCGATCGCCCGCACGAAGTCGCGCACGGAAGTGCTACCATCGCACAACTGAGATTCTGCGCTCGTCAAACGCTCGCTTTCCATCACGTAAGCGTTGCCCAAAACCTGCCGGTAGGCTGCTCGAATCACGACTTGTAACTCTTCCAAACCGCTTGCAGGCCACAGCTCAACTGGTGCGCCAGAAAAAGCTTCTATTCCGAATTTTACTGCTGGTGCTGTACTGACCATTTGTACTTTTCCCCCTTCCTATTCAGTTGATAAAAAACTTTGAAAATCTGCTTTTCCACTCTGTTAATTTTTGCGAGTAGATTGCTTCCAAAATAACTGTAAAGCGCGCACTGCGTACCTACCCCAGTCAGCGTTACATCCGCAATTAACGTAGCGTTCGCAATACGCACCTTACTCAAACATTTTGCTGTTTCCTAGCTCACCGGTGTGATGCTAGCAATCACGCCGCCCATTTGGTGAATCCGCTGGTACTCTTGCGATAATTTGTCAAAAGGAACCAGATAGACTTGGTTGCTGCGACGGAATTTCGAGACGCGGTTGACCACATTCGATCGATAAGCCGTAACTTCGATCCGGTATACCTTGCCTTCTTCGCCAGCCCCGGCTCCGTGACGAGTCCGAGCGCCAACCGGCGAATCTTGGAACGCCCAGCCGTCGGAACCGCCCGAAGGAGCGATTACAGCTAGGGGCGTTTCTTGAATTACGTGCTTGTACAATTTGGGACTGTTACCAGCCAAACTGCCCTTCAGGTCGCTGCTGGAAGCACCCCGCAGCAGTTGGAACATATAGGTAAAACCAACCATGTTCTTGCCCGTTTGGGTTTTGTAGCCGCGGTAATACGGTACTGTGTCTTCCCCGTAAGCATTTTGGTATTCGTCGCTGTCGATGTAGGCATCGATATCAGCTTCAAAGCCGCTTGCATCGAGGATATTGCTGTGATGCTTCGTTTCTTGGTAGCCCTCTGGCGCTCTACCTAACAGGTGCTTGAAAGTCAGCTCCGTATAGCGGTAGCGCGGACAAACGTCAAAAAAGCGCGATCGGTAAAGTTCCGATTTCGCTACTTGGCGCACGAACTCGCGGACGCTGATTTCACCGCGTTTGAGCTGCGATTCGGGAACCGCAAGCCGTTCGCTTTCCATTACATAAGCATTGCCCAAAACTTGTCGGTACACTGCTTGAATTACGGTGGCGGCTTCCTCATCCGAGCGTCCGGGCCACAACTGAACAGGGTCTGTGTCTTCAAATAGGGCGACGCCCAATTGAGATGCAGGTCCAAAAGCCATTTAAACTCTCTCCTGGATAGCCACAAGGTTTGCTTAGAAAAATGTATCAAACTTTTACAAAGAAACCGATCGAACTCATAAACTCCCTATCTGCCCTGACAGCAGCAGTTAGCTAGCGCGAATCTGGTTCTCCAAGTTTTCCTTTTTGGACTATACACCGCCCTCAAAACCCTAGAGATGAAGATTTGTAAAGTTTTGTCAACATCTTTGGGCTGCTGAATTAAAATCTTCTCATAAAAAAGACTAGCTTTTAGCAGGCGCAAATTGTGAAAAAAGATTTAAAACTCAGAATACGAGATCGAGTTCGCTGCTATTACAAGGTGCAATAAAATTTAACTTTTGATGCCCGCAACCAGTAGCATTAAGTTTGTCGAAAGGCCAAAACCCAAGAGTCGCTGCCTTCGGAAAATCGCTTTCAGGGCGCTGCATCAACTCTTAAAGTTCTATTACTTTCCTTGCACGGGAGCCGGAGCCTTCGAGCCAATATTAAACTCTAGGGCTATTGGACGACGCGCGATCGACCTGGTTTTTGTGTCGGGAAAAATATTTTAGTTTGTCAAAGCTGGTCGATCGCGCGTCGGTAACTGAACTCGATCGAAATAAATGCAGTCGCAGCCCATATTTTAGATCTCGCGATACTGCAAATTGCGCGCAAAACAGGGGACTAAACCCAGTGATGGATCTCGATTGTTTACCTTACGGCGCAGGCCACGCACAGGAAGGGGTCTGTTTGCTAGTCCGCATGGGGCCGCACCGCATTTTACTTGACTGCGGTGTAGAGGATGTATCGCCCCTGTCAGCGAAACTAGATCGATCGCTCCCAGCCGATTTTGTGGTGTGCACCCACGCCCACTCCGACCACGCCAGAGGTTTGCTAGCACTTCACAAGTCTTTCCCGCACTTGCCAATTTACGCCAGCGAAGTCACAGCGCGACTGCTACCACTCAACTGGCCGGAACAATCTCAGCAGCCGGAGTCCCGTTTCTGTCAGGGACTGCCCTGGCAGTCGTCGATCGAACTGCGACCTGGGCTGACCGTGCAGTTGTTCCCGTCGGGCCATTTGCCCGGAGCGGCCGCTGTACTGCTGACCTATACAGCCCCCCACCGCACCTACACCCTCGTTTACACGGGCGACTTTTTCCTGTCCAATTCTCGTTTGGTAGAAGGTTTGCCACTGGGAGAACTCCGAGGCATGAAGCCGGACGTGTTAATTTTGGAAGGCAGTTACGGCACGGCGCGCCACCCTCACCGCCGACAACTGGAAAATCAATTAGCCGATCGCATCCACCGGGCGATCGGCGACGGGTACTCGGTACTCCTACCCTCGCCGGCGATGGGTTTGGGCCAAGAACTGCTGATGCTGCTCCGCAGCCACCACTATTTCACAGGCCGCGACTTGGATATTTGGGTAGACGGCACCGTCGCCGACGGCTGCGACGCTTATCTGGAACTGCTGCCCCAATTTCCCACGGCTGTCCAAAATTTTGCTCTGCACCAACCTTTGTTTTGGGACGAAAGGGTGAAACCCCGCGTCCGCCGACTGTCGGCCCAAGGGCGCGCCGGATTGGGTTCTACACCTTGTATTGTGATTACTGACCGCATTGCTGATTTGAATTTGTATGTTGCCGATCGGACAAATCCTTGGATTTTGCTCGCACCTCAAAAACCCGGATATCCGCTCCGGGACTGGCTGCCCAACTGGGCCGAATCAGGAGTCAGAAGCCTCGAAACTTATTTGCTAGCCGAACACTGCGACGGCCCGGGGACTACCCAGCTCATCCACAACTTGCGTCCCCAGCACGTAATTTTTGTGCATGGTTCCCCCGCCTATTTGGCTGATTTGGCTAACTTAGACGAGCTCCGCAACCGCTATCAGTTGCACACTCCGGCGACGGGTACGATCGTCGAATTGCCGATCGGGGAAATGTTTTTGCAGCCCGCGATCCCCGAAACTAACTATGAAGGAGAACTCAGCGAATTAGGCACAGAGGTAGCCATTAGCTTGCCGAGTCCGATAACAGCCGATCCTCGGTGGGCAAACTTTGCCGATACCGGTTTAGTAGAAGCCCGCTGGCAAGGCGAAGAACTTGTACTGCGCGGCATTTCCCAGCGGGAACTGCTTTTTCAAGGCAGCCCCGTTGCCACCAACCTCGAATGCTGCGGCAATTGCCAGCACTACCGCGGCCAGCGCTGTTGGAACCAGTCCAGTCCTTTGTTTGGCTTTAAAGTTACTCCCGACGGTTACTGTCCGGTGTTTGAATCGATATCGGAGTCAGAACTTTTCCTAGATGCGGAAACAGAAGGTGAGTGAGCTGTAGGGCACCTTGAAGCCAGCCCGCACCAAGACAAACAAAGGAGAGCTTCTGTGTTTTGCATTCATCAAGATACTTGAGTGAAAATTTAATAACTTAAGCGATTGCTCGTTGCTCGTTACTTTCGCTCTGCCTGGTAATGCAGATGCTTTGGCTCTGCCTCTCTTTACCTCGCGGCTTCTGGAGAGAGAAAATCGTGGCAGATGCTTAAGTTATTAAATCTTCGTTTTTAAGACGGGCTAGCCCAGTGTCCGTGGGAGCATCTGTGTTTTGTATTTATAGTGCTGTCTCCGATCGCGAGTACAACGCGAGTACAATACGAGAGCGGGGACAGCACTATCATCAAAAAATGCTTTTTACAAAGCCCCAGATGCTCCCCTGTCCGTCCCACAAAAATCTTTTTTTTCTTGTGATACCTTGATCCCCGCAGCGTCCCCAAAATTTTATCAAAAAAACTGAGGCAAGAAATATTCTGCTTAAACCCAATTTTTTGGTAATTCTTCCAGAAAAAAGGGAGAAAAATCGTTTGATTTTCCCCCAAATCTTATTTTTGATTCAAGCGCGAGCTCAAAACTAATCTAAATTCGAGTCGGGGTAATGATTGCGAATTTGTTCCGCTTCGGGACAATCGTCAGAAACTAGGGGTTCGCAGTTAGTTCTCGACACCGAAGCCAACTTCTGGGATACAGCTCCAATACTTTCTAGACGCACCATTTCTTCCCAGGAGCTAATTTCGTCTTCTTCGTCGGTTTCGTAGCGCAGCGTGACTAGATCCCCTTCAATATCTAGGATACGAGCGCGCTCTATCCAACGTTGCTGATCTCGAAGAAAAATAGAAACCTCACGACCATCACAACAGAGTTGATAGATTTTGCGCTGTAGCATTTGTCAGTTCTCCTGCGCAGTGTATTTGCTTAAAAAGATTGCCTGTTTACATTGACATAATCCCCAACCTCAAGGCATAGGGATTCTGGATTTCAAATAGCTTTCAGCAAGCACAGCTTGCCTGATATTGCCTATTCCGATAGTGGATGCCCCAACCTATTTGAGATTTTTGGGATTTATAGAGTTGAGACCGGATTGTGACATCTGGCGAATCAACAATACGTAACTTATCATGAAAGCCGTCCTGTAACGACTGGAATCCTATGCCAATTGTTCCGTAACGTACTTTGGGTTTGACATCGGAAGGCCCAGCCATATTGACGAGCCAGTTTCACGTTTTTTTGAAACTTCAACACCGATGGGTGTTACTAAATTTGATTTTACCACTAAATCTATCTAGTACGCCATTTATCCGATCGCAGATTTTGCAGCCACCGACATCTCTCGCCAGACGCATTTGCCACAATACATCCCAGAATCAGGATTTGAGGGAGCGATCGAACCCTCAGAGACACCAAGCAAGCGACAATAAACACAGTTCGCGCGTGCGGATGACCGTCCGCTCAGTTCTGCAATACCTGCATTCCGCACGCGCGATCGAATCTTACTGCGGTTAATCGAGCCGACATGATAAAACTCTTCGTCACTCGATCTCCCTGTCGCGGTGCTTGAGGCAGCTCACAAATGCTCTGCGATGATTGCACAGACCGCTTTCACATAGTATAATTTTGCGATCGAGCTGTTGATATCCCACCTGATCATAAGGATTTTCGGGCGATCTGGCAATCCAATCACCAACGGAAAATCAACAGTTTCAGACCGCGACTTCAAAACAGTTCGGACTGTGGGAAGAAATTGCGATCGAACAAGTGGCCGCGACTTTAAGACGCTGTAGAGTAAAGTTAAGCAAAATAGGAAAGCCCCTTAGCGATTAGAGGCGAACCGATCGAGAACCGGCATACCAAAGGGCGATACCAGGGGCTCGACAAAGCTCCAAAGTACACCTCCGGGACTTGCACGCTCAACTACCAGCGTGACTGCGACTTTAAAACCGAGCGTCAAGTCAGTATTCACACGCTAGATGGTCGCATTGTCCTCCCGACGGCTACAACCAGCACATCTATCTGATTGCTTAGTGCAAGGATATCGGTGCTGCGAAGATTGTCTGTCGGAAATTATCGAAGACTGATTAATTGATGGTAAATCTACAGCTTAAAAGGCCTGCTTTCGATCCACTAAATATCACTAGAATTTATGGTGTGGACGCGGGTTTGAGATATCGCCTCGAAACAGATTTGCCAAACAAGTCTAGTTTCTCTTCGGTCAAGGTGGCACTGCACAAAGCTAAATCCGATCGACAGGCTAAACAGTTTTTTCAGCGTAAAGATAACCGTTCGGCTTCGCAAATTTTAATCGTTTCGTCGGGAGAAAAAAAGACGATTTATTGCTGATACAAACACCAGATAGCGATTACTATTGCTAATTTTAATGGTTTAATTAAACTCAAATATATGAGCAAGACACCGGATAGATTTAGATCGCATTTAGCAAAAATACGAGCAACAAAAAGCGAAGATTTAATCAAGAAGGAGCCAAATAATTGTTGCTATAATTGCCCAGTTATGTCTGCTGTAAGGCTGCGTTTATTGGCTAAATAGCTAAATCTAGGTGCATTATATAGCGGTGATCAAGCATTGTGAGGATAGCCCAATGCCCTATGCCCAATCCCTCCGCTTCGCGCTCGCCCTGCGCGGGCCAATCCCTCCGCTTCGCGCTCGCCCTGCGCGGGCCAATGCCCTATCCCGCGTACCTCATATGAGAGCACAGAAAGGCTATACCTCGCTTTAGTTGCTCGAATTCTGGGCAGACCTCTGAGACCGAGCAACCGCAGAAAAAGCTAATTTTTCGCTGTGAATGTCGGGGGTTTGAACTTGATGCCGATCGCGCCGGAAGCAGAAATATTGCAATATATATAAAGCTGCTTGTCCGGGAAGATTCGAGGGGTACGGGGATATTCTCAGCACTCCCTAATGTGTAGGACACTGAAGCCAAAGCAGCAATCCTTTCGAGGTTTTTGGAGTTGCGGTGGAGTTCAGATGCTGCACACCATGCAGCGGTACTCGGCCGGCGGTGGCTGGTAGTTGACAACAAATTAAAGCGATCGATGTGTTAAGGAGGATAATTTATGGTATATGCAGAAAATTGGTCGCAGCCGTCTATGTTGGAACTAGCGCGATCGGGCAACTTTCAAGCCCTGAATTACTGGATTGACAGCTTGCTCAGACCCGAAGGGATTTATGCTCGTGTCGAACAAGCTCAAGCCGGCTGCGTCCAAATCTTAGTAGAATTCCAGCGGGAATTTGCGCCGGATACTACATTACTGGGGAGCACTCTCCGGGAAAGCTTAGTCAAATTTATTTGTCACCAAGTCTGGAGACTCAACTCCCCAGCGGTAGAAGGGGTGCGAATTCACGCGCGGTTGGCTGGAGAACCAGAGATTCTCTGGAAACAGTCAGTGCGAATTGTGACTCCGGCAAATCGGCGGCAGCGGCGCGATCGTTCCCTATTCGTCATAGATTGGGTTAAATTTAAAACGTATCGTTCTCTGCTGCTAGTGGGATCGGCACTTGCTTCATTTATTTTAGGGTGCTGGGTGAGCTACCACGAGGCTCTGGCCGTGCGGTTAGTATCTCCAGTCTCGCCGTACCAGCAAGCTGGGCTAATTTCGGGGCCGCCTCCCAAACGTCCAGATTCGGTGCAAGCGGCTTTGGAAGTAGTACCAGTAGTGCAACAAAAGCAGGTTGCTAATCCCTACGACCCCACCGTAACGCTGATGTTCGGGGGAAATGTGAATCTATCGGATGCGATCGGAGCATCTGCCGGTAACGATTATGATTGGGCTTTTGCCAATATGGACGAGTATCGGCAAGCAGATGTGTCGATGGTTAATCTAGAAAATCCCCTGACTACCTCTACCTTGACCAAGAATAAAAAACAATTAAATTTTAAAGCCGATCCAGAATTGGTGAAAATATTAACAGCGGGAGGAGTGGATCTTGTTAATCTGGCAAACAGCCACGCTATGGATTACGAGGAACCGGGGCTGGTGGAGACTATAAATACTCTAAATAATGCTGGAATTGGGCATCTGGGAGCCGGTAGAAATATTAAAGAAGCTAGGCGTCCAGATATTATTGAGGTTAAGGGTCAGCGGATCGCTTACCTCAGTTATTATGATACCGACCTTAACTCTGCCGACCAAGGGAAAGCTGGTACTAATCCCCGCCGCAACAATCGCGTGGCAGAGGATATTCGAACTCTCAGGGGTCAGGTAGACTGGATTATTGTTAATTACCACTGGGGAGTTGAGTTGGCAGATTATCCGGGAGATTGGCAAATTGATTTGGCTCGGTTTACGATCGACCAAGGAGCAGATTTGGTAGTGGGACACCACCCCCACGTCCTCCAAGGTGCAGAAGTGTACAAAGGCCGCCCAATTGTTTACTCGCTTGGTGATTTTATATTCGGCGCGAATGCTCGCAGCGATTACGATACTGCAGTCCTGAAAGTATCGCTCAAAGACAGGAATATGAAGGTAGAATTTCTGCCTGTGGAGGTGAAAAAGTTTCAGCCTTCGGTTGTGAATGGGGCGGCGGGCGATCGGATTCTCAAACACGTCGAACAAATTTCTAGTATTTTCGATCGCCCAATGCGATCTTCTGTAGTTCTAGATGCCACAATTAACTCAGGAATTACACCAAAAACTCCAAACTATCCATTGTCCCCAGCCAAGAGCGGTATCGACGGGCCAGGGCTGAATTCACCCAAAACAGCAGGTGAAAGCAATCTGCCAGACCCAGCACAATCCAAACCTACTCCGATTTTGCCAGCTTTGCCTGCAGCACCCAAACAGCCGGACAACTCCTCATTATTTCAGAACGGCGCTGGGCCTGCAATTGAGTCAAGCCCGCCTCAAAATCAAGATTTGCCGCCGCGCATCTACCACACTCAACCTCAAAATCCCAACCGGGAAGCAGATCCCTTTACCAAAGAGCCATTCATCAAAGAACCGTTTATTGCGCCCCTATCTGGGAGTCAAGGAGGGGCGATGAGTCCCCAAAGCTATCTTCCCCCGACTCGGGCTCTATCTTTCAAAGTCGGGGTCACAGAGCAGCAGACACGCAGGAACATTCCAGACACCAGCAGAGATCGGTCTAAGCAGCCGATCGCGCTGCCTCCTATAATAACTGCGAGGATGGGGACGGCCTATGAAGGTCGGAGCTATGATGCACAGGGGTAAAAAAGGGGCGGTAATGGGCAAAAATCAACTAGCAGCGACCAATTACGACCGATTTACTAAGAACCAATGATCGACGACCTACTACCGATGACAAATGTGTTTGCGATCGCGCTGAAGCAAAAGCAGTATAAAACCTATATCCTCTCCGACGAAACCGCTAACTCTACTCTAGAAGTTGTGCCGGAACGGGGCGGTATTGCCACTAGCTGGCTGGTTGAAGGCAAAGAAATGTTGTACTTGGACGCGGAACGGTTCGCCAATCCCGATCGAACTGTACGCGGCGGGATTCCCATCTTGTTTCCCATCTGCGGCAATCTCGCCGACCAGACCTACACCTACAAAGGAGTCTCGCGCCAGCTCGAACGACACGGCTTTGCTCGCGATTTGCCTTGGACGGCGACGGAACAAGTCACGGAGGGTTGCGCGGCTCTTACCCTAGTGCTTAAAAGCGACGAGAAGACTCAAGCTGTTTATCCGTTTGATTTCCAGCTAGCTTTTACTTATCAAATTAAAGGCAATTCTTTGGAAATTGTGCAGGAATACACCAATCTTGGTGTCGATCCCATGCCCTTTTCTAGCGGCTTGCACCCTTACTTTTTCGCTCCCGACAAGACAAATCTGCGCTTTCAGATTCCGGGGATGCAGTACAGAGATCGGAATACCCACTCTAAGGGTTATTTCACGGGGGTTTTTGACCCGACGCTGGATGAAATAGATATTTCCTTTGATGAACTCACGGGTCTTGCTGCTATTGTTACTGACGCGGCGCGGGGCTTGCGGCTCACCCTCAGTTACAATTCCAGCTATGGGAAGTTGATCTTCTGGATGATCGAGGGCAAGGATTTTTACTGTCTGGAACCTTGGACTGCTCCTGGAAATGCTCTAAACACTGGCGAACACTTGATTTATTTGCAGCCGGGAGCGACTTGTGAGACGATCGTGCGGATGACTGCAACTTTTTTCTAAAAAACACTTGCTATTTGAAATGATGGGTGCTACTGTTAGAAATTGTCTGCGGTAACAACGTTTACACGGGTCGCTAGCTCAGCGGTAGAGCATTCGGCTTTTAACCGATTGGTCTCGGGTTCAAATCCCGGGCGACCCATTAAAAATCTAGAATTTTGAGTTTCGAGTTGAATGCTCGGAGCTCGAAATTTTGTTTTTTGAGCTTTTAAGTAGAAATTTGGAAAGATAATGCGCGATCGGCTACAAATTGTCTTAAGATTATCGTAAGAATTGAGCTTGTCTAAAATTCACGGCCCAGAAACACAAATAACTAGGAGGAATATCTATGGCGCTTGTACCTATGCGACTGCTGCTCGACCACGCGGCTGAAAACGGTTACGGCCTACCGGCTTACAACGTCAACAACATGGAGCAAATCCAAGCGATCATGCGCGCTGCTGACGAAACCAACAGCCCTGTGATCTTGCAAGCTTCTCGCGGCGCTCGCTCCTACGCTGGGGAAAATTTCCTGCGCCATTTGATTTTGGCGGCAGTTGAAACCTATCCTCACATTCCCATTTGTATGCACCAAGACCACGGCAATGCCCCCGGCACTTGCTATTCTGCCATGCGCCAAGGTTTCACCAGCGTAATGATGGACGGTTCTCTGGAAGCGGATGCTAAAACTCCGGCCAGCTACGAGTACAACGTTGAAGTTACTCGCGAAGTTGTGAAAGTGGCTCATTCGATCGGCGTTAGCGTTGAAGGCGAACTGGGTTGCTTGGGTTCTCTGGAAACAGGAATGGGCGAAGCAGAAGACGGCCACGGCTTTGAAGGTGCGCTTTCCCACGATCAATTGCTCACAGATCCCGAAGAAGCTGTTAATTTCGTTGAGCAAACCGGCGTTGATGCTCTCGCAGTGGCGATCGGCACTTCCCACGGCGCTTACAAGTTCACTCGCAAGCCGACTGGCGAAATTTTGGCAATCAGCCGCATTGAAGAAATTCACCGCCGCTTGCCCAATACTCACTTGGTAATGCACGGTTCTTCTTCTGTACCCCAAGAATTGCTGGAAATCATCAACAGCAACGGCGGCAAAATCCGCGAAACCTACGGCGTACCTGTGGAAGAAATCCAAAAGGGTATCAAGTGCGGTGTTCGCAAGATCAATATCGATACTGACAACCGTTTGGCGATTACCGCTGCGGTGCGCGAAGCTTTGTTTGCTAAGCCCGAGGAATTCGATCCGCGCCACTTCTTGAAGCCGTCGATCAAGTATATGCAGAAGGTTTGTAGCGATCGTTACAACTCTTTTGGTTGCGCCGGTCAAGGTACAAAGATCAAGCAAGTTTCTTTGGACGATTTCGCAGCTAAGTATGCTAAGGGCGAATTGAGTTCTTCTACTAAGAAGACTGTCGCTGTTTAATAATTTTAGGTTTGAGATTTGAGATTTATCTGAAGTCTAAAGTTTGGATAGCCGGGTAGCTGCGAAGTTGCCCGGTTTTTGTTTGTGGACAGAAACCGATAAGAGTTGTTATTGACAACTGCGATCGCTATAGCAGTTTCCCTAATTTTGCTTACAATGAAACTAATTTTCGTGTGAAAAACCGTTTGAATCAAAGGTGAAGGAATGGCAAAGGTTATTGCAGTTACAGAAGCTATTAAAAGCCTTGCTGAGGCTGAATCAAGGTTGAATTTGAGCAGAACTGAGGATGAGGCTTTTTTTACTGAGTGGCTAGCCCAATTGCCAAATCCCAGCGATTCTGAACAAGCTGCTTTGGATACGCTACGACGCAGATTGCTATATCATAGAGCAGATGGAGAGTTGTTAGAAGGGTCAGTGACTTTGCTGGTGGCATCACCTTTGTTAGAACTGGCGGGTTTCTACGATCCACCGTTTAGAATGAAGGCTGAGGCTGCGGTCGAAATTGCGATCGATGATGGGGAAGAAACGCTGCGCGGACGCATTGATATTTTGATTTTGCAGAATCAGCTTTGGGTAATGGTTTTGGAGTGTAAGAAGACTACGATTTCGGTGCGATCGGCATTACCCCAAGCATTAGCATACATGATGGCAAATCCCGATCTGGATAAACCGAGATTTGGGATGTTGACGAATGGCGATGATGTGTTGTTTGTGAAACTTATGGCTCAACCTACGCCCGAATACGGGTTATCGCGGGCATTTTCGATCTATACTGTGCGTAGTGAATTGCGATCGGCATTTCAAGTCTTGAAGCATTTAGGGCAAAGCATTACTAGATCGGACGGCGGTTGAAACCGCGTCTACACAAACGATGTCCGGATGGTGCGCGGACTAAGAAATAAAGGGGTATTTAAGATAAGACGGCGGTTTCAACCACCGAGTCTTATGGTGGCATATTGCCTCAGTACAGGTGAAATAGTGTAAAAATTTGCTTGTTGTTCTATCAAGCAGCGACGCGATAAAGATTGCAGCGCATTTACCAAATCTGAGGCGGGAATTTGGCTATTTTCTAGCAATTGGGTGAGGTTAATTGCATCGCTTGCTTTGGCTAACAAGGAGATTACTTGTTTTTCTAATTCGGATAGGCTAAATTGCTGCTGTAGAACATCTTTCAAATCTTCGGGCAACAATATGATATCATTTGGTAATAACTGATTGACGCAGCCTCCCAATTCTTGAATCAGAGTCGCCACGCTTTTTAACCAGAGGGGATTGCCTTGGTAGCGATGAATGAGTGTTTCAATGTTATCGCTTTCTGCTAACCCATAATCTCTGAGGATTTCCCGTCCGGCGGCGATGTCTAAACCTTTGAGTTGTAAGGTACGAATGGAAGTATTTTGGTTTTTAACTTGAGTCACTTCTCTGGGTTGTTCCCAACCGATTAACATCAAGCAGCTTTGATGGGATAATTTTTCTATTTGTTTGAATAAGGTGCGATATTCTTCGCATTTAGGTTTATATTTACCTGCGAATTCGCCGCTACAAAAAAGGTTGTGAACGTCATCTAATATTATTAAACAGCGATGGTTTTGTAAATACTTAATTAACGGTAAGGGTTTCTGGTTGGTTGGGGATGAATCTGGTTTTTGTGAGTTAGAAAAAAGCTGTGTTAGGTTAGATTGAAATTTATCTATGGTGGGGAATTCGTCGAGGGTGTACCAAGCTGTGTACTCAAACTCGTGTTTGATTTGTTGTACGAGTTGTACTGCTAGGGATGTTTTGCCGATGCCGCTGATACCGGTGAGGGTGATGAGGTGGCTGTTTTGTTGTAGAATCCAGTTGGTGAGGGTGTCGAGAGAGGAAGTGCGATCGAAGAAATCACCCAACTCGGGCATTTCGCTTAAATCTTGATGTGATATTTCTTGATTGGGTAGGTGTGAGTTTGGTTGATCTGGCGGGTGTCTACCTTCTCCGCAGGTGTTGAAACTACCAGTCACTACAACGTCTTTTGCAAAGTTTAAAACATTAGAGTTTTGTAACCTCTCCATTGCCGATTGAAAATTCGATTTACTGACATCTTCTCCTAACTCTTTTGAAAGTATCTGCCATAATTCCGATCCAATTTCCCTGATGCGACTTTCGGAACAGTCAAAATTCTTGGCTATTTGCTTGTAGGTCTCGCGTTGTAGAGTTCCCCGCAGTACGGCTGCTTGTAAATCGTCAAGGTGCTGACCTGTTTTCTCGAAAACTATGCGATCGGCGAGGTTTAACATTTCTTTAAGATTCATCTGGCAGGGAGATGCGAGAGTTTTGTGTATTGTAGCTCACAACTGCCAACATTTTCGTACATTTTCGTACATTGTTGTACAAACTTAGATTAAAGTTAAAGTAAAAGCGAGGGAGAATTGGCGGCAAAATAGAACTTTTTTGGGCTAGACAAACTTTGAATTTATTAAGATAATGGAACAAGTATTAAAAGGATAAATTAATTTATGAATTGGGAAAATATTGCCAGTAAAGCGGGTGAAAAAGTTGTAGAAAATGTTGTAGAAAACACTCTGGGAATTAATGGAAATACAGTCAAAACAGTCAAAGCGGTTGCAGAAACTGGTGCTGCGGTAGGTGCGGCTGCCAGTGCTGCTACAGGGTTGACTGTTGCAGCAACGTCAGGAGCAGGAATTACTTCGGGTCTAGCTGCAGCAGGTGGTGTGGTTGGTGGTGGTATGGCGGCTGCTCCTGCGGTATTAGCAGCAGGCCCTGCTTATCTGGGGGCAAAAATAATGAATGAAACTTTGTTCAAAGAGCAATCGAACTTGTCTGAGGAAGAGAATGATGCTCGTGCAGCGGCAAGAACAGCTACAAACATTGGGGCTGTTGCTGGTTTAGCTGGTGCTGGTGCTGTAACGGTAGCTGGCGGTGCTTCTGGTGCTGCAATTATGGGCACCCTTGCTGGTATCGGTGGCGTTGTCGGGGGAGGCGCGATCGCTGGTACTGCCATAGTTGCTGCTGCACCTGTTGCGGCGGCGGCTGCTATTGGATACGGAATATATAAACTGTTTGGAGGTAAAGGGAAAGATAGTTAGTTCAGTTTGGCTTTGAAAGTCTAATTAATCTGAAGTTTAGCGGAACATTTAATTATGATGGATGAGATAGTCAATAAGTTAGCTGGTCTAGGAGTTGCTGGTTTAGTCTTAGTTGGGCTTGTTGCAACCTCTTCTTATGCAGGAGCCGTAGCAATTACAACTTCGTTAGCTTTTTTAGGTGGTCCTTTTGGCATGATTGGTGGCGCAGTTGCTCTCACCTTGATTGCAGGCGTTTCAAGCATGATTGCAAAGGTTGGGGTTGAGACTTTAGCAAAGGCTGTAGTTCAGGAACTCAAGAAGAGTGGCAGATCTGAGAGCTCTATCATTCAAGAAATCAATAATTTTCCAATGATTACTCAAGGTCTACGTTCCCAACTACGTGAATATGTCCGCCTAGTATAAAAGGAATAAGTGTGATTGCTGCTCTCCATTAGTGCGATCGTCTTTTTTTGTAGGTTGGGTTGACGCTGGTGTCACCCAACCTCTTTTTTTACTTACAATCTTATCCATTTCCACCATCTCAAAGGGCGACGATCGCACGGAGAGTGATCGCCCATAACGCATCGAGAGCGATCGCATTTCTCTTTTACAAATCAAGATTCCAACTGCTTAGGGAAAATAACGATAAAATTCCCGACGATGTAGAACACGCATCACTTCTATAACATCTTCATTAACCTCTATTCCAATACGGTAATCGCCGATGCGGATGCGATAGCGACCCGCGTAACCTCTCATGGCTTTAATGTCAGAAATCTCCTCCAAGGTGTTGATTGCTTCTAGTGTGGTAAAAGCCAGATCGTAGATGCGTTGGTAAGATGTCGAGCTCTTCAGTTGTTTCAAGTCTTTTAGAAAAGCCTGACGGTATTGAACTTCCAAGATAACTATTCCTCAAGATAAGCTAAGGCTTCCGAGCGATTTAGCAAGGGAGTATTAACAGCTTCATCCATTGCTTTGTTCATGCAATAATCTTCTACCGCACCCGCAAGTCGATCGACAGAAACTTCTTCATTAGGTAGTAGTAGTTGTCGCCATAGCTCAATAGGAATCACCACAGCGCTTACATCTCCGTCTTTGTTCGTAAGATATTCAATATTTAACGTTGTTTCCATGTCATACTCCCGAAACTTCCTGCAATTCTAGCTTACCTGAGAGTGCTGTGGCAATATCTGGTTTAGGATAAAATATCAAGTAAACATTGGTAGCGATCGCCCCATAACACATAAAGAGCGATCGCTCTTTATGCAACCAAAAGCATCAACGTTAGTTTTAATTCACTGCAAATTCTGTGAATTGACGCATATAAGGTGGATGAAACCCAACCACAATATCAGACTTCGGCACACCTATATTAACCAGCTCTTGCCCTAAATCGATTTCTGTTCCATTCTGCTGAATCCAGATTTTGCCATCCTTAATATCGAGATGTATAGGACAACCGTAAACTCGCTGTTTGTTATCCCAACCCACTCGAACAACTTGATAATGATTGTGTTCTGTGTCAAAAACAACTTGCACCTCTACTTCTCCATAAGAAGGCTTGTATGCAGCATATTTCGTGAGAACTTGTTTGATACAATCCCGATATTTTTCTACTTTTTCCATAAAGCTATCACCTCTTCTTCTACGTCATAGACCAATAATTTTAACTGGTAATCTTCCACAACAGCGGTTGTAAATTCCAGCTTGAAGAAATCGTTATACGCCGTCAAAGGAATTGCCAAAAATAGCTGACGTTGGGGGTCTTTAAACTTGAGTGCTGTACGGTAGTTAATAAATTGTCCAACCGCTAAATGAAAATCTGTTATCGCTGAAGTATTCAAAAAGCTCTTGATTTCTACAGCAATTTTCTCGCCCTGCCGTTCGGCTGCCAGCAGACGTTCCGCCCCCAGATCGATTAACATATTAACTCCACCCACACTGATGGAAAGTGGGTCATCTGTAATCTGCCAACCCTCCTTTTGCAACGCAATCTTCACAACATCATGAAATTTATCCTTTGCTGACATAAAGCCCTGATGACAAACAACTACAATTATACTGGCGTTAATTGAGATGTGTGAGCGCAATAGTCATTACAAACACACAAGGAATGTCCGCATCCCTATCTATCGAAAGCTTACCACCATTTCGCAAACCCCCAAAATTTGGCGGATATCCTCATGAATTGCTGAGCATGGGGTAAATCCCTTCAGTGGCGCGATCGCCCTTCACACCAAATACCAAACACTGTGATAATTTTACGAGTTGCGTGAAGCGTAGCTATCCCGCAGGGCGATCGCCCTTTCTTGTTTCTGATGAGCGAGATCTTAAAATGAAAGAGCGATCGCCATTGGTTGGCAATTAACTTAATTTAAAAGTTTATTCGTCAATAAAGCTCAAGACAATCCAAAGTAGCGCTATCGCTCAATTCTTGAATTGCGTCTGCTCCAGCTCGAAGCATTGCTTCCACACTGCTGGTAGGTGTATTGCCACACTGCAGCCAAATCACCTTTGGCGGAGAACCATAAAGACGGCTTCTTTCTGCAAAATCAGCATCCTGAGTAACAATACAAAACCCTTGAATTTTAGCTAAATCCCAAATTTCGCTATCCATAGCTTCTGTAAACCCGTGAAACTGAACATGACTAGCATCCGGGAAGATATCAGCCAAGCGATTCACTAACTTCCGGCTCAAGTTTTGATCGAACAGTAATTTCACCTTTCACCTACTACGGCAATTAAACGATGTTCTCTATCGGCAGCAAATTCAAGACAAGCTCTAATATCTTCCTCTGTTAACTCTGGGAAGTCATCTAAAATTTCTGCATGAGACATACCAGCAGCTAACCAGCCCAAAACATCGTACACGGTAATCCGCATTCGTCTGATACACGGCTGGCCACCACGCTTACCTGGTTCTATTGTAATGATGTTGCGATAGCTCATGGGAAAGGGAATTTGGTATTTATAAAGCCAGTTTAGCCTAATTTTCCATTCTTTTGGTGTTCTGCCTCACTAGACAAATTAATTGTTCCTCTCTTCTCTCAACTCCTGCTGCCGAATTCCCTTCAAAAACTCCTGTCTTGCCTCAATCCTTGAAGGCATTAAAACACAACGCACCAACAATTCTAAATCCAATTCCGGCAACAAATCACTTTTAGAAATTAGCTCATAATCATTCTCGCGCAGCCCATACACAGCCAACTGATTATTTTCCCAAAACCAGACTTCTGGGATGCGAAGTCGCAGATATTTAGCTAGTTTATTTGTACTACCGCTAGTAATTGTCACTTCTACTGCTAAATCGGGATGCTCTTTCGTTTCACCTATATAATAAGACTCATCAGGCTCAAATGAGACATCTTTGGCTCGATTTTTGCGAGTTGCACTTCCTACAGGAATATATTCAATTTCCCTTTCACAAAAGTAGAGTTGTATCAAAAAATTAAGAATACAACTGATTGTCTCATGTGCTTCGCCCAATGTCATAAACTCGATCCACCCATCAAGATAAATAATTCGCAAACCAGGCGCATCTGCCATTAAAGATTCCAGCGCCTCAAATTGCTCCCAACTATAATAACCAGGGAGAATCAATCGCTGTTCGGCAAGCGTAACTATTTCTTCTAAAACTTGTGCAGTCACAGCTATCACCATCCTATTTTAAATATTGCTAGCCCTTATCTAGTGTAACCCTGGTAGGACAGCATGAAATCCCATTCAAAACTTAGCGAACAAAGTCGAGCTTACTGCGGCCGAATTCCCTTCAAAAACTCCTGTCTTGCCTCAATCCTTGAAGGCATTAAAACACAACGCACCAACAATTCTAAATCTAATTCCGGCAGCAAATCACTTCTGGAAATTAGCTCATAATCATTCTCGCGCAGCCCATACACAGCCAACTGATTATTCTCCCAAAACCAGACTTCTGGAATGCGAAGTCGCAGATATTTAGCTAGTTTATTTGTACTACCGCTAGTCATCGTTACTTCTACTGCTAAATCGGGATGTTCTTTCTTTTCACCTATATAATAAGACTCATCAGGCTCAAATGAGACATCTCTTGCCCGGTCTTTGCGAGTTGCACTCCCTACAGGAAAGAACTCTATTCCGATCGCAAAAAAGTATGCTTCCAGCAATATAGCGATCGCCTTTTTAAAGCTTTCATGTGCTTCACCCAATGTCATAAACTCGATCCACCCATCAAGATAAGTTATCCGCAAACCAGAAGAGTTTGCCATCAAAGACTCTATAGCCTCAAATTGCTCCCAACTATAATAACCGGGCAGAATTAATCGCTGTTCCCCAAGCGTAACTACTTCTTCTAAAACTTGTGCAGTCACAGCTATCACCATCCTATTTTAAATATTGCTAGCCCCTACCCAGTAAAAACCAGGCAGGGGCATTCTCTCACATTCTAGCTTAATCAATCCTGGATGCGCGGGGGAGCAAAAACCCGGTTTCTACATCAATATTTCTCGAAAAAAGCGACTATTTTTGGAAGAAACCAGGTTTTTTTGCCTAAGTCTGATTAATTAACTAACCCGATCGCCCTTTTAGTCAAAGCATCAGCAGTCAACCCATTAAACGCCATCAACTCACCCGCACTAGCAGTCGTTTCCCCCCGCTTCCAAGCAAAAGTATCACGCGGGCAATTGCTGCGTAGCATCACAGGCTCCAACATCCCAGAAGCGCCGCCTATGACACCAATCAAGGCATCTCCGCCAAACATTTCGGCAAATTTGTCATCGCTCAAAAAGCCGCCGTCAGCCTCGGAACAAGTATCCCAAGCAACATCAGTTGGACGATACAAACGCCGAGGATTGATAATAGAAACAATCCGCGAACCTATGCCTGATTTTTCCAAAGATGCCGCTGCTTCAAACACCGGAATCAAACTCATATCGCCAATGACAGCAAATACAACCTTCTTGCTCCCCCCTTGATTAAGGGGGGTTGGGGGGGGATCGATTTCTTGCAACACAATAGCACCATCTTCCAAACCTTGGCGAGTCTGTGCAAAAGTAGTGCGAATTGGCAGCGGCGACTTGCTCGCAGTAATCACAACTCCCTTATTCTTCGCACTCAAAGCCCACTCGTAACAAGCTTGAATGCTGTTAGCATCCGGTGGAAACAAAGGAAACACATTTCCATTCCGCATCATGGCCGCAAAATAAGCCTCAATTTCCGGCCGTTGGTGCGTCCAACCGTTGCGGCCTTGCTCCAATGCACCCGCTGTAAATAAGGTGACAGCAGCCGGAGTTGGACGGCGCAATTCTGCCATTGCTTGGGTAACAGTTTGCCAAATTGGTAAACCGTTGATGGCAAAAGATTCGTAGGAACACCACAAACTCCGCCCTCCAAACAGCGACAAACCTACAGCCAAACCCGCGCAAGCATCTTCGCTCAAAGGTTCGTAAACTTGACCGTTTGGCGATTGATTGTACAAGTCATCTGTTGTCGGGTGAATAATTTTCAGAGCTTGATTGATGTTGGCAATTGCCGATGCTTCATTACCGTCAGCATTGGTGACAAGAAAAGTCCGATCGCACTCGCCGACTTTCGCTACCAAACGTCCCATTGCAGTTGTCGAAATCTTGGCTTCTCCGCCAACCGCAAATTCTTCTAAAGGCAATTCGCCCAAATCTGCCAGCGGCAATGTAAACTCAGTAACAACTGTTTTCGCTGCAGGCCCGCCGCCGGCGCGCTCGCAATTTGTCCGCACCAACTCCCAAGCAGCCACCGTCAAAGCGCGCTCTTTTAAGGCACTGATAATGTGCGGAGCATCCAGCGTATCTTTTGGATAAAGGTTGTGAGATTTTGCGCCCAATGCGTGCACGCCAGCACCTTTCAACTGTTTGATAATAAACACAGTCAATTTGCCGCCGAGAGCAGATTTTGCCGCTTTGTCAACTCCTTGTAAAACAGCTTTGGTAAATGCCATCCGCTGTTCGAGTGAAAAAGCAGTGCTGTCAACATAAGCTTCCGGTTGATTTTTATCGTCAAATTCCTTAGCATCAACTAAGATAATTTCTTCAAAACCGTTTCCTTGCCAATAAGCAATCATTTCAGCATTAGTTTTTGTCGAAACCATACTGTGATGTTCTTGGGAATATCCGTTCCAAACTAACACTGGTAAAAAGTTAGTAGCCTTGGGATAAGCAGTGTGGAAATGCCCCATGCTGCTCATGGGATAGGGTTCGCCCATGCCGCCGTCGCCCATTGTGAAAGCAAACAGTTTTCCGGGATGCAAAAGCGCTCCCGCCATTGCAAAATGCTGTCCTTGTCCGAGGGGGCCAGCAGGTGCTAAAAGACCGGGAATGAAACCGGAAAGATGTCCTAACAAACCGTCTTTTTCGCGGAATTTATCGCGCACTTGCTGCACGTTGACAATTCCCATATCTTCTAAAGATCGATCGAGAAACATGGCACTGTAAAATCCCGGCGCGTGGTGCCCCACTTCGGTGACAATGTTCTTGTGTCCGAGCATCACCAACGCGGCATAAGCCTCGGCTTGGCTGGCAAAACCCCCCGGATGTCCCGATGCCTTGCTGGCGGTGACTTGCAGCGTCAGGTAGCGCAGGGCATCTGCTCCCAGCATTGTTTGAAAGACGGCGGCGGGATCTGCCGCATCGGCGATCGACTTGCTCCCCTGGGCGATCGCAGGTGTTTTCCCGTAAGTCTCAAAACCCGGCACTGTTTCGGAGAAATACTGGATTCCTTCGCAAAAACTGGGGATGGCTGACGTTGCCTTCGACGTAGTTGCAGTCATGCTTGATACCTGAAAAATTTGGATTAGATTAATTTAACAGTAATTTTATAACTTATTTGTTGCAAAATATCGCTATTTCTGTTATTGCCAATTATAAATCATTCAAATATCTTAAACTTTTAGATGAGTGCGCCCGATATTTTCACAAGCAAATCAGCGCGATTTTGCCGAAAAAATATCGCCGATCAGATTTCTTGCACGAGTCTTGGATAGCTATGAAAACCGCAGATTTCAGGCAGATAAACACAAATAAACGCAGATTTTTTTTTCCAGATTGTTTCTAAATTTTGCCAGCAGTCTATTACAAATTAGGGCTCGCTAACATCTAAACCCAGCCGTTCCCCAACATTAATATAAACGGGAGTGCTACTTTCAAAAAGAGAAGGTCTAGCCTTCTGATTCCCCAGCCACACAAAGAAACTGCTGAGTGCTGGAGCCGGATCTTGATCGCGGCGCAGCGTGTAGATCAAACCTTCGCAGGGCCCGTTAACGCGGCTGCTGGTGCAAATCACTTTCTGATTGTTGACAGTGCCTACAGTGACATAATTTAGCTGTTTGTTGCGGCTGTAATTTTCTAGGCGCTGAGTGACTTGTTTGCAGCGAGTCAGAGGATCGTAGCCAGAATCCGAAAAGAAATTAGAATTCCAGCGAATCCAAGGCTCCCTAAACCCTTGCGGATTTTGATAAACAGTCATCGGTTCGCCGGTGGAGGTATCGCAGACAAAGCCTCCTGGCCCCAGATTCGATTGAGTTTGGCTGTAGCCGCGCTGGATCGAAATATTGCTGAGAATATCAAACCCGTTAGGTTTAGCTTGCGATCGCAACGACATCAAAGAATCGATCGGGATTGCTGCATTTAACCCTGTTTTAATTTCCTCAATTTGACCGTTCCACTGGCCGATCACCGTACCAACAGTATCACCCTGACCGTGAATTCCCACAACAGTGCCATCAGCATCAAATACAGGCCCGCCGCTCATGCCGCGCCTGGTGACAGCTTGATATCGCAGTCCGTATCCCGATGATGCGCGATCGAGACGAGAAGAAACAATACCTGCTGTAAATTCGAGTTTTCTTTCATACCAAGAAGCGATGGGCAGTGGATAGCCAGCAACGTAAATAGTAGAACCGACTACAGCACGTTTTGATTCGCCAATTGGCGCTACTGGATAATTTTCTCGGCTGTAAAACTGGATCAGAGCTAAGTCTATATCGCGGTCGCTTTTCGGCAGCCGCTGTATTCTGATTGCTCTATAATTTTTTTCTAAATGAGTGCGAATGCTGTATTCTTGAGCGAGGCTGGCAACAACGTGATTCGCCGTCAAAACCGTATAAATATTGCCTTGTTTCGCAATAATTACTCCCGAACCGCTAGTAGCAAAACCCAGCGTATTGTTAACTTCCACTGTGCTCAACGTTGCTACCTGGGCAATTTCTTCCGCTGTTTTGGCACAAGCAGCATATTGTTGGCCGACAATTGCTATCGCCGTTATTGCACCGGTCAAGATGATTGTCAGCGCCCCGAACCGCGAACTCCACAAATTCATCGCTAACTCCCCAGACATGACGAGACGAACTGCAAATATATACCGATCGGAATTCCCCAACTGGATTTAACCATTTTTTCCAATAATTCTCGCGTCGGCGCGCTTCCATCTTCAAAAGTATAGACCTCAAAACCGGGATGTCGATCGCTGCCCCGATCGTTAATTGCCACCAAGAAACCTTTGCCATTAAAAATCCGGCGGCGGTTCATGGCAATTTTAACGTTATTTGTATACCGCAAGCTATAGCCTTGACAAAAAGATTTTGGCAGCAGCAACTCTACAAAACCCCGCGCTACTGCCAACACCTCAGCACCAGCAGGGAATCAGGTGGCGGCGACTGTCCCACCGCAGGGCCTAGGAACTGCTGTCGTTCGATCTGTTAACCGCAGATTTCAAGCGTACAAACACCGATCGACACAGATGCATTCAATCTTGAAAATTGCCCAACCATTAAGCAAGGCTGGAGGATGGCGAAAAAATCGGCTATTGCGCCCCATCATCCGTGCTTTCCCCTAGTTTTTGCCTCACGTCAATGTAAGGAATGTTACGGGCTTCATCAAAAGACGGCATCCCGACATATCCTTGACGCCAAGCTAACAAATTATATAAAGAGCCGATCGGGTCTTGGCCTGGTCTGAGAGTATAAATCAAATTTTGACACAAACCGTTGACTTGATTCGCCGTGCAGATGACGTTTTGGCCGTTCATCCGGCCTGCTGTAATGTACTTGAGCACCCGGTTGCGGCGATAGGTTTCGAGGCGCTGGCTGACTAATTGGCACCGAGTTTGTGGATTGTAGCCAGAACCGGAAAAATAATCTGAATTCCACTCAATCCAAGGCTCTACCGCACCTTGAGAGTTTTGGTACACCGTCACCGGTGCGCCCCTGACGGTACTGCACGAAAATCCCTTTTCCGTGGGTGAACTCCAGCCGTAACTAGCCTCAAAAGGCACTGTCAGGCTGCTGAGGGCGATCGCGCTTGTCGCCAAAACCTTCGTCAATAATTGCTGTTTCATGATGATGTTCTCACTATTTTTGATGGAATTCGGTAGAAAAATCACCAAATGTTGCGATCGCACCCTGAATGCGCCAGAGGCTGGCTGCTAAATTATGTTGTTCGCGACTTGCACGTTTGCTGGTGCCAAATCCGGCTGAAATACCCGCTTTATTTCTTAGTCCGTCTCGGCGGAGGAAAGCTTGTACAGTCGAGGTTTCAACCGCCGACTCATCAGGGATTTTTAATGTGGATTTTGTTCTGTAACTGCACCGAAAGCCCAGTTATGCCACTCCGCAGCCCTCGTAAAATGCGCGCAACCGTCGAAAATATGTCCTCATTACTACTAATCAAGGTCAAGGTTTCGCCAACCGGAAAAAAGCTATTTAAATCAGACGGAATAAAGCGATTTGCAACGCTACATCACACCGCCGATCGGTTATTCGATCTGACTGGCAGTCTAGCGTTACGAGCTCGCATCTGATGAGATCCCGACCCTGCAGCAGCGTTGCACGCATCAAGTGCCTTACCCGTTTACGTGAAACCACAATAAAATTAAGGTATTAATCAGAACTCTTAACTTGTTTTCATCTACGTATATCTTTGGCACTGATTCACAAATTCTCTGAAATTATCTAATCTAGAGTGTGCTTATCTGCTTTTCATCTGCGGTTTATGTATCGATCCGGAACTTATCCAAGACATCTCGTATTGCGGATGCCGGGAAATACTCATAAGTGAGTGTAATCAGGAAGTAAGTGCTTTCTACCAGAAAAATTCACCCTCCACGCACAGACGTGGAGTTGAGTATTAAAAACTATGAACAGTATCTGCAAACAGTTAGGGTATTTAGCCACTGGATTTATTTTGATGGGCGTTAGCAGTTGTTCCAGCTACGATCCAGCGAACTTAACCGCAAACCAGAGCCAATCGCCAAGGGGTGCCAGTCAATTCGGAGACATACAGCTAACGGGAAATCGAGTTGAGGAGCGATCGGCTCAAACAGCTGGGCCTTCTAACTTTATTTCTCCTGTTTTAGCCAGTGGAGTAGCATCAGAAAATACTGTCACCGTTAAAGTTTATAAGGTAAACAATCTCTGTCAAACTCTGAACCCGGAAACAGTAACAGGCACCGACAATCAGTTAATGTCATCCGTCATTAATGAAGTGTTAAAACAGCAGATTTTCGATAGTCTTGGTTTGGTTGGCTATCGGCTAACGATCGATCGCGACCTCGGAATAGCGACCCTCGATCTGCGGGCCTTCGGGAATTCCCGGCAGAAATTGCAAAATCTGTCGAGCTGTCAAATGCTAGGTTTGTTTGGAGGCGTGCGCCAAACTTTAACCAGTTATGCTCCTTGGCAAATCAAAACAGTGCGTTTTACAGAACTGGGACAGGACATTGTAAGCACCGTTCGAGAATAACCTCTTAAAATTATTGCAGAGGGTATAACCCGGTTTCTGCAGCAGTCCTATTTATGTTCTCCAAGTTCTTTAACAAGCACTACCACAATTTCTATGACCTTACCTGACGGCCCCAACAACCCCCGCTTCGTGCAGCTAATTCAATGGATAGCCGATCCGCTGACATACATGGATGTCAGCGCCAAAAAGTACGGGGAGATTTTCACGACGCGGTGGGGGAACCTCAAACCATTCGTGATGATCCACAACCCGCAAGCGATCCAGGAAATGCTCAACAGCAAAGCGCTTGAGGCTCCAGGCGATATCAACGGTATTCTCAAACCCTTGCTAGGAGAACAATCGATGATTGTGATCTCTGGAGAAAAGCACAAACGCCAGCGCCAATTATTGATGCCACCGTTTCACGGCGAACGGATGCGTAATTACGCTCAACAAATTTGCGATATTACTCAAGATGTTGCTAGCAAGTTGAGGGTCGATCGACCTTTTGTGGCCCGCACCGCCATGCAAGAAATCACCATGCGGGTAATTTTGCAAGTAGTCTTCGGACTGGATGAAGGGCCGCGGTTGCAGCAACTGTCCCCGCTGCTGGCTTCAATTATCGATACAACAGGCTCTCCGCTGCGATCGAGTATGCTATTTCTGTCTTGGATGCAGCAAGATTGGGGCGCTTGGAGTCCTTGGGGACGGATGAAGCAGCAGCAGCGGAAAATTCAGGAACTGATGGACGCGGAAATTGCCGAACGCAGACAGCAACCAGACAGCAACCGCACCGACATTCTCAGCTTAATGATGGCCGCCCGCGACGAAAACGGCGAACCGATGACCAATGAAGAATTGCGCGACGAGTTGATGACGCTGCTGTTTGCAGGCCACGAAACCACAGCAACGGCCTTAGCTTGGGCATTTTACTGGATTCACAGTTTGCCCTCAGTGCGCCAGAACTTGCTGCAAGAATTGGACAGTTTGGGCGAAAATCCAGACCCGATGGAGATTTCCCGCTTGCCGTACCTGAGTGCGGTTTGTCAAGAGACACTCAGAATTTATCCCGTGGGAATGCTGACGTTTCCGCGAGTGGTGCGAGAGCCCGTGGAACTGATGGGACATCAACTCGAACCGGGTACGGTGGTTTTCGGCTCAATTTATTTAACCCACAGGCGCGAGGATTTGTATCCAGAACCGCTGCAATTTAAGCCGGAACGGTTTTTGGAGAGGCAATTCTCGCCTTACGAGTATTTGCCCTTTGGAGGTGGCAGCCGCCGCTGTATCGGCTTGGCGCTGGCGCAGTTGGAGATGAAACTGGTGCTGGCAACCATTTTGCGGGATTTCGACTTAGTATTGGCCGAGAAAAAGCCGGTACAGGCCAAACGCCGAGGGGTGACTTTAGGGCCGGCCGGTGGCGTGCGGATGGCTCTGCTGGGGCGGCGGATGCGGCAGTCAAAGCCTGAACCTGTGGTTAGTGGGGTTTGATGTTGTAGCTGCAAAGAATTAGGGAAGAATGGGCGATACCTTCGGCCTGCTTCGCTTACGACCGGCAAGCGCCCATTTTTTGTAGCACCCGCTACATAAAAACCGCTAGAATCCTTAACCTGTAACCATCACCCGCTCTCAAGTTTCAAATTTTAAGTCTAAAATGGTATGAACCTTGCAAACATACGTTAAAAGCAAAAGTGGGTGATTGCAATAGCCCTCTTGATATCTCGAAAGCTTGGCTGCCATACTTTAAAAACATATGCATACCCTGTTATTCAGCAAGGTCGGAAGCGTGTTGGCATTGCCTGCAATCTTCCGACCTCTTTATTTTTTGGGCTACTTTAGACCTTGGGCTTTCTGATGCACAAGGCAAGGCAAAAGTATAAATTCTCCCTATCTTCTCACCTCCCCTCTCTTCAATTAGAGTGGTTTCTCCTTAAATTGAAAAAGCATCCGCCACCAAGTTTAATAAATTTCTGTGGGTGATTGCAATAGTCCTCTTGATATCTAGAAGGCTTCCCCGCCATACTTTAGAAACATATGCATACCCTGTTATTTAGCAAAGGTCGGAAGCGTGTTGGCATTGCCTGCAATCTTCCGGCTTCTTTATTTTTTGGGATTTGAAGACTTGCGGCTAGAGATGCAGAAAGCAAGACAAAAGTAGACATTCTCCCCTCTCCCCATCTGCCCCTCTCCGCAATTAGGCAGGTTCTGCCTGCAATTGAAATAGAATCGGGCAGCAAGTTTAAGGAATTACTAAGGAATAGTTAATAACTTGTTAAACGCTCTTCTTCTGCCCCCTTTTCAATCTTCTGTTTTCAGGAATTCCGAAACCGAGACCGACTTGGGGAGGCTCTCGACATCTTTAATTTCGCTTTCGTGGGCAAAGAATTCGACTTCTTTGTCGTCAATCTCGATCTGATAGCTAGCGGTAGCAGTTACAATCCGCCGCTTTTTTTTATCTTCTATTAAAACCCAACACACGACAGGTCTTACCCACCTCTCAACGTGCTGGCTTTGCTTGGTACTTCCAAAGGCATACCAGCCTTTAGCTTCAATAATTTGCAGGACTTTAAAATCGTTACTTGCCATAAATATCTCGATCGCGTTAATTTCACTATTATTCTTAGATAGAACGGCACGCTGGCTAAGCAGGACAAAGCTTGGGGAATTATCATCTGGGCTGGAAAACCAGATATTTGGTCTAAATTTAGCGATTTTCTAGGGCATGGTCTGCCCTGTATCCCGCTAAATTTAGTGCGATGTTTTTGTACTCTCCTACAATTACGGTCAAGTATTTATGCTGGATACTCAAAAAATAGTTTTGCAGTAGCCTCAAAAGCAGCCAACTAGACATGAGTTAAAGTGCATTTAAGTGGATGCTAACTGCTTCTAACGCCTGGTTGTTGAGAGCGATCGGCATACAAGACTGTTCAAAATTTCTGTTGCAATCCACAGTCATGTTTGCCCGATCGGGTAAAACGTCACTAGAGATTGCTGTTTTCAATTCTAGGCCTCGGCGTGCCTAATTCCACATTAATTGTATGGTTTAGTTGATAATTGCCAAACTGTCGATCGCACAAAACAGCCGTGTCTAATTCTTCGATTACCGTCACCGTTAAACTGTTCGCCGCCTTCGGTGAAGCCTACGGCGTTTCCTTCGTTACTGTAGAACTCCCTCCCGAAACTCCAGTGTCTCAAGTGCTCGAAAACTCGATCGCCCAATATCCTCAATTAGAAGAGTGGCGCGATCGCACCCGCTTCGGCGTCAACCTAGAATTCGTCTCTCCCGACACCATCCTCCAAGACGGCGACGAAGTTGTACTCATCCCCCCCGTCAGCGGTGGATAATACGATTTTGGATTTTGGATTGAAGAATTGGGAAAGCCCGCGCGGTTACTGCGGTGAATTCAGAAACCGGGTTTCTGGCGATATTTCTGGTGACTCAACCCAAAATCTCCTAGAAACCGGGTTTCTCGCCCCTGCGGTGAATTCAGAAACCGGGTTTCTGGCGATATTCTGGTGACTCAACCCAAAATCTCCTAGAAACCCGGTTTCTCGCCCGCGCGGTGAATTCAGAAACCGCGTTTCTGGCGATATTTCTCGTGACTCAACCCAAAATCTCGTAGAAACCCAATTTCTGGGGCCCGCGCCTCAACCCTGTAGTTTGTAGTTTTGAGTCACCAAGCAAAAAAAACTTTATAAAGTTTTGAAATTAGTTTTGCAGCCAAATCATTCTTGAGTTCGGTTAAACAAGAGATTTTCCCTCTGAACCAACACTATTCTGCAGAGCCTAGAAACTTCTCTGAGAAAGAGATTGAGGACTATCCAACCACCTGCTGTTTCGGACAAAACACTGCTGCAGAATTAATCCCGACAAAAAAAGTCGGGTATGGTTGACGGGGTAGATCCACCGTGTTAATCTGTCCTAAGAATTAGAAAACATCGCAAAACTAGAGAGTTGAGCTATGACCCAAGCAACCAGAACCCAATCCACAGCAGCAACCTTCACAGCCCTCAAATGTAAAGAATGCGGCGAAGAGTACGAACTCCAAGCCAAGCACGTCTGCGATTGCTGTTTTGGCCCGCTTGAGGTCAAGTACGACTACGAAGCAATCCGCCGCCGCGTCACTCGCCAAACTATCCAAGCAGGCCCCAACTCGATCTGGCGCTACCGCGAATTTTTACCCGTCGCTACAGAGAACGTCATCGATGTCGGCACCGGCATGACTCCTTTAGTAAAATCCCACCGCTTGGCCCGCCGCCTCGGTCTAAAAAATCTTTATATTAAAAACGATGCCGTCAATATGCCCACTCTCAGCTTTAAGGACAGAGTGGTGTCAGTCGCCCTCAGCAGAGCGAGAGAATTGGGTTTCACAACGGTATCCTGTGCCAGCACTGGTAACTTAGCTAACTCCACCGCTGCGATCGCCGCCCACGCCGGCCTCGATTGCGTAGTTTTCATCCCCTCCGACTTAGAAGCAGGCAAAGTCCTCGGCACTCTGATTTACAATCCAACTGTAATGGCAGTTCACGGCAACTACGACCAAGTTAACCGCCTGTGCTGCGAAGTCGCCAATACACACGGCTGGGGATTTGTCAACATTAACTTGCGTCCCTACTACTCCGAAGGCTCGAAAACCCTCGGCTACGAAGTTGCCGAACAGCTAGGCTGGCAGTTGCCCGACCACATCGTCGCCCCCCTCGCTTCCGGCTCTTTGTTCACAAAAATCTACAAAGGCTTTAATGAATTCATCGAAGTCGGTTTGGTTGATGAGAAGAAAGTTCGGTTCAGCGGCGCTCAAGCTGACGGGTGTTCGCCGATCGCCCAAGCATACCGCGAAGGCCGCGATTTTGTAACGCCAGTCAAACCGAATACTATTGCTAAGTCGATCGCGATCGGCAATCCAGCAGACGGTATGTACGCCTTGGAAATCGCCCGCAAAACTAACGGGAACATCGAATCCGTCAGCGACACCGAAATCATCGAAGGCATGAAACTGCTAGCCGAAACCGAAGGCATATTCACCGAAACCGCTGGCGGCACGACGATCGCAGTCTTGAAGAAACTTGTAGAAGCAGGTAAAATCAACCCCGACGAAACCACCGTCGCCTACATCACCGGCAACGGTTTGAAGACTCAGGAAGCCGTCCAAGGTTACATCGGCGAACCCATCACCCTCGAACCGAAATTAGAAGCCTTCGAGCGCGCCCTAGAACGCGCCCGCACGCTCGAACGCTTAGAATGGCAGCAAGTTTCGGTTTAATTATTAGTCATTGGTCATTGGTCATTAGTCATTAGTCATTGGTCATTAGTTATCAAGCTGTTGACTGTTGACTGTTGACTGTTGACTGTTGACTGTTGACTACTAAGAGGGCGGGCCCGCACCATCCACCGCCCCTACTGACGACTGACTAAGGACTACTGACTACTGACTAAGGACTACTGACTACTGACTAAGGACTACTGACTGCGGGCTACTGACTACTGACTACTTACTACTTACTACTTACTAAGGACTAAAAAAATGAGTGTTAAAGTTTTAATTCCCACTCCGCTGCAAAAATTCACCAACAATCAAGCCACTATCGAATGCGGCGGCGAGAATATTTCTGAGTTGATTGAATCCCTCGAATCAAATTGTCCCGGTATCAAAAAAAGCTTGTGCGATGAAAAGGGAGAACCCCGCAGGTTTTTGAATTTCTACGTCAATAGCGAAGATATCCGCTTTTTGGACGGTTCACAAACTGCTCTCCAAGATGGCGATGAAGTGAGTATTGTTCCAGCAGTTGCTGGTGGTTGATGTTTTGCCAAGGCAGATGCTGGCAGATTAACACAAATGGACGCAGATAGAAGAATTAACTACTATCTGCGTTTTTTTACGTTCGTCTGCGGTTGAAAAATAAATCCCTGGCTTTACCAGGGATTGTTAATTCTAGGAGACGGTGGAAGCGACCTTGGCTGCAGTCCGGGGGCGACGACGACCTGTTACTTTATTCACAGGAACTGGCGCTGGCGGCGGCGTTGGTGCTGATGTCGGTGATGAACCTAATAGTTTGGGTGCTTCTAGAGAACCTGGTGTTACTTCTGCTGGTTCCCGCCGCACAAATGATGCTCCTTCGGGAATTTGCATCAGGAATACTAGCATGGGATTGCTTTGAAGTTCCCGGCGCAGCACTCGTGCAATTGCTCGTTCTATTTGCGTTTGCACTCCTGCCCAGTCTACGTCAACTCCTGATTCGGTAGTTGCAGAAGGCGTGACGAATTCTGACCAGCGATCGCTCAAAACTGTGTCTATCGTTTGAGCGATCGACTGTTGTAATAGTGCGCGATCGGCTGATGTGACTACACCTTTCAAGTGTATTTCTGGCTTAGCAACTAATTTGCCTTCTGCATTCAACGCCGCAGCTACTGTTACCGCGCCATCTCCGGCTAACTGCTGACGTTCTTTGAGGACGTTTGCTTTGACAACGCCCGATCGAGAAGAGTCTACTAATTCAATTCCTGAAGGTACTGTACCAGCAACTCGGATCGAATTTTCTGTTAGTTCTACGACATCGCCGTTGTCAATAATCACCATATTGCTCGCGGGAATGCCCATGCTTTGAGCTGTCTTGGAGTGCTGAATCAGCATCCGGTGTTCTCCGTGTACCGGCAAGAAGAACTTGGGACGGGTCATGTTGATCATTAACTTTTGATCTTCCTGACACCCGTGCCCGGAAACGTGAATGCCTTTGTCGCGCCCGTAAACTACGTTTGCTCCCAGCATCATCAGTTTGTCGATCGTGTTTACCACTGCGATCGTATTTCCCGGAATCGGATTAGCTGAGAAAATCACTGTATCGCCTTTTCTGATTTTCAGTTCGTGATGTTCGCCGTTAGCAATCCGAGTCATCGCCGCCATCGGTTCGCCTTGGGAACCTGTAGTCAAAATCAAAATTTTGTCTTCAGGCAAATTGCGGATTTCTCTGAGCGGTTTGAACAGACTGTCTTCGCATTTAATGTAGCCGAGATTGCGGCAGTGAGCGATGACGTTCAACATCGATCGACCTACCACTCCCACAAACCGATTGTTTTTCTTAGCCAATTCTAAAACAATTTGCAATCGGTGTACCGATGAAGCAAAAGTCGTCAGCAGTACCCGTCCCGTTGCTTGAGCGATAATTCTATCTAAATTCGGAGCTACAGAACGTTCTGAAGCGGTAAAACCGGGAACTTCCGAGTTAGTAGAATCGCTGATCAAGCACAGCACGCCTCTCTCGCCGTATTCCGCCAGCTTTTGCAAATCGAAATGTTCGCCGTCTACAGGAGTGTGGTCAATTTTAAAGTCTCCGGTGTGGATGATAATTCCGACTGGAGTGTGAATCGCCACCGTAAAGCTGTCGGCCATTGAGTGAGTGTTGCGGATGTATTCGACTAAGAAATTCTTGCCAATTCTCACCGTATCCCGCGGTCTAACAGTCCTTAATTCTGTGCGGTGAGATACTCCCGCTTCTTCCAATTTTCCGGCTAGCAAAGCCATCGCCAAACGCGGGCCGTAAATGACGGGAATTTCAAATTCTTTGAGGTGATAAGGGATGCCGCCGATGTGGTCTTCGTGACCGTGAGTCACGATCATACCTTTAATTTTGTGGCTGTTTTCCCGCAGGTAAGTCATGTCTGGGAGGACAATATTTACACCGTGCATTCCATCTGTCGGGAATGCTAAACCTGCATCTAAAAGAATTATTTCGTCACCGTACTCGAACACGCAAGTGTTTTTGCCAATTTCGTGCAGCCCGCCGAGGGGAATCACTTTTAGAGCCGATGCAGTTGTATTTTTGATCATGCGTATCCTTTGTTAGTTATTTTTGACTGTTAACTGTTAACTGTTGACTGTTGACTGTTGTCTGTTTTCTACTGTTTTTTGTCGTCTGCTGTTCGTTGATGGGGGCGATTTTTTCCAAGATATTTGTGAAAAATTCCCCTACGGGTTTTACTCTCCCGTACAGTCAGTTGTCTTCCGCCTTCAATCTTTAATTCTCAGTATTTAATCCTTCACTATTAGCTACTTACCAAAAGTTAATGACTAATGACTGAGGACTAATGACTAATGACTCATTACAACTAATATTCAGTTGTCTGAAAACTCGTTCTCGCCTATCTAGCTAGTAGATACTGCTGCTAGCTTATCCAGTACGTCCTTTAACTTTTTAGTTACCTCAACGGGCGGATCGCACAGGGGCGGACGGGTGGAACCTACATCCCAGCCTTGAAGTTTGAGAGCTGCTTTGACGGGAATGGGATTTGTGGTGAGAAAGAGAGCTTTAAACAAGTCAAAAAGTTGCAAGTGAATCTGGGTAGCGACTTGAACTTGACCGGTCTCAAAAGCTTCGATCATCTGTTGCAGTTGCTCTCCTACCAGATGGCTGGCTACGCTAACTACACCAGATCCTCCTACAGCCAACATCGGCAAGGTTAGGGAATCATCTCCAGCATAGATGGCAAATTCAGGTGGTGTCAAGCGTCGAATTTGGCTGGCTTGATCCAAGTTGCCACTTGCTTCTTTTACGGCCACAATGTTGGGTATTTGGGCCAGTCGAGCTACTGTTTCCGGCAACATATTTTGGCCTGTGCGACCGGGGATGTTATATAACATTATAGGCAATTCTGGAGCAGATTGCGCGATCGTCCGAAAATGATTGTACAAACCTTCTTGCGGCGGCTTGTTGTAATAAGGAACCACCTGCAAGCACCCGTCCAATCCGAGTTTAGCTGCTTTTTTCGTAGCTGCGACTGCTTCTGAAGTAGAATTCGATCCGGCTCCTGCTATTACCAAAGCTTTACCAGAGACTGCCTTTTGCACCACCTGAAATAATTCGTACTCTTCATCCCAGCTCATAGTGGGAGACTCGCCTGTAGTTCCGCACACTACCAAGCTGTCCGTACCGCGATCGGCTAAATGAACTGCCAACCGTTCTGCTACTGCATAGTTAACGCTGCCGTCTTCCTTAAACGGCGTAATCATTGCAGTCAGAACCCGTCCAAACTTTACCACACTTTCTCCGATTTTAGACTGTTGATTTTTGATTTTAACTTTTTGATTTTAGATCGAAGGTTTATCTAAAATCGCCATTTCTCTTGCCAAATTGCCAGCTTCAGTCGATTTTAGATACTTCGGCTTCGCGAGCCTACAAGTTTGAAATTTTTCGACTTGCTTCGGCTACGCTGGCTCACAAGTCGCTCTTCGGGCAAGTTTTTGATTTTAGATTTACTTGCAGCAGATTTATCTGGGAGCTTAACTCGATCCTAAAATTTTGGGTTTTTTACGACACTACTTAAACTTAAGTAGGAGGCTTCTATCCGTTTTTTTGGGTCGAGTCCACCTTAATTATAAGCAGCCGCTGCTTTGATTCGCAACAAATCTTTTTCTGCTAGCAACTCAGCTATCTGCACCGCATTTAAAGCCGCCCCTTTGCGAATTTGATCGCCGCTCAGCCACATCTCCAACCCGCAGGGGTGAGAAATATCTTGGCGAATCCTGCCGACTAACACCTCATCCTTACCACTGGCTTCTACAGGCATCGGGAAATAATTAGCTTGCCAGTCTTCTACCAGCTTAACCCCGATCGCCCCCTTTAAGATTTCCCTGGCCTCGATCGGACTAAAAGGCTCTGCAAACTCTAGATTAATCGCTTCGGAATGGGCGCGGAGTACGGGAACCCGCACGCAAGTTGCAGTAATTTTAATTTCGTCCGTACCGAATATCTTCCGAGTTTCGTTTAGCATTTTCATCTCTTCCTCACAATACCCCAAATCGTTAATCGGCGTATTGTGCGGAAACAAATTAAAAGCTAAGGGGTAAGGAAATATCTCAGTTTTGGGAGTTTCCCCAGCCAAAATTGCTCTGGCTTGAGCTTTCGTTTCCTCCATGGCTCTGGCTCCCGCGCCGCTAGCAGACTGGTAAGTCGCTACAACTATGCGCTTCACAGGCCTAACTTTGTGAAGTGGCCAAACGGCAACTGCCATCAAAATCGTCGTGCAGTTGGGATTAGCAATTATACCTCGGTGAGCTGCCACCGCTTGGGGATTGACTTCGGGAACCACTAGCGGTACCGTCGCATCCATGCGGAAAGCGCTGGAATTGTCGATGACCACTGCCCCAGCGGCCACGGCTTTCGGAGCCCATAGTTTAGAAGTAGAACCGCCTGCGGAGGCGAGTACTAGATCCACATTATCGAACGATCGCTCCGAAACTGCTTCGACCGTCAGCATCTCGCCGCCAAAGGGCACTTTTGTGCCCGCGGAACGCTCCGAAGCTAACAGCTTCAATTCAGAAATCGGAAATTTCCTGCTGTACAGGAGTTCTAGCAACTCGGCACCGACTGCGCCGGTGGCTCCTAATATGGCAACTCGGTAGGATTGAGACAAATTAGTTTCCTCCACAAATTATAGTTTCTACGATCGAAATCAAAAATTTAAATAACGGCACCACAAGCTGTTGCGCCTGAGAGATTGTGTATGGCGAATCAGGGGGAGAGAGTCCCAGAGTCCCAGAGTCCGAGGGGGAGAGGATTTTTAAGCTGTTCTGGAAATATACAATTTAAATTTACAATAGCTTATCAAAATTAATTTATTTTATGCGACATCAGGGCGCGAGCCGGTGGTAGAGCCGCAGTTAACCGCAGCCGTCGATCGCACTCAATCCCAGTTTAGCATCTTTCGCCTCGCGATCGCGTCCCATTCGCATCCGCTTAGCTTTTGGGAGCTACCTGCATTTTAGCAAGCGCATCCTTTGATAGCAGCGCCGCTCGTCCCGGCCACATTGACATCAGAGGGCGATTTGTGCTATTGTGCATCGGCGATTGGTGGATTTGACCTCCACATTTCTAGCAGCAAAAGCTAGTATCCTCAAACTAAAGCTATTTGGTAAGATCCAAAAAAGTAGCCGGAAACGACTTACAGTCTCATCCGGTAGAGGTGTTTGTAGCTGTACAGCTATGGAAAGCGTAGAAACTTAAAATGCAGGCAAAGTCAAATTTGTATGTATTTTTTGAAGGAGGCAGGAGGCAGAAGGCAGAAGGCAGAAAATCTTATTCAGCAGGGGTATCAATCCCCTTTTGAATAAAAGCCACCCAATTAAAATTTGGTGGGGTCTTAAAACCGAACTGCTGTCACAGGCAGAGGGTAGAAATCAGTATTCCTCCTGCCTCCTGCCTCCTGCCCTCTGCCTTTCTCGATAACTATTGTTTAATATCAAAAAAAGCCGATGAAAGTAACCCAGGAAAAACTTCCAGCCAGCCAAATTGGTCTGGAAATCGAAATTCCATCAGAAAAATCCAAACAAGCTTACGAGCAGGTAATTAAACAATTCGCTCGCGAAGTGAATATTCCTGGGTTCCGCAAAGGCAAAGTTCCCCGCCAAATTTTGCTGCAGCGCCTGGGCCAGACTCGTTTGAAGGCGACGGCTTTGGAAAATTTGATTAACGACTCGCTCCAAAAAGCTCTCGAACAAGAAAAAATTCAGGCAATTGGCAGTTTTGAACTGCGTACCGAGTTTGAAGAATTACTAGAAAAGTTCGATCCAGAACAGCCTCTGACTTTTTCGGCTAAGGTTGACGTACAACCAGAAGTGAAAATGAATCAGTACACCGGCTTGCAGCTTCAAGCAGAAGAAGTTAAGTACGATGAAGCTCAGGTGGATGAGGTACTGGCCAAATATCGATCGGACAAAGCAACTTTAATCCCCGTAGAAGGCCGGCCCGCTCAGTTGGGAGACGTGGCTTTGGTTGACTTCGCCGGTAGATTTGCCGAAGCACCAGAAGGCGAAACACCCGCAGAAATTCCCGGTGGCGGTGCAGAAGACTTTCAAGTAGAACTGTCGGAAGATCAGTTTGTACCTGGTTTTATCCAAGGCATGATCGGGATGAATCCCGGAGAAACAAGAGAAGTTTCCGTGCAGTTTCCAGACGAGTACAGCAGTGAAGAATTAGCCGGAAAACCAGCAGTTTTTACGATTACTCTGAAAGAACTTAAGGAAAAAGAATTGCCGGAGTTGGACGACGACTTCGCTCAAGAAGTTAGCGAGTTTGAAACTTTAGCCGAACTGCGCGCATCCCTAGAAACTCGGTTTAAAGCAGACCAAGAAAACAAGTTATCAGCTAATAAGGAAAAAGCCATATCAGCAGCACTTGTGCAGCTAATTGAAGTGGAAATTCCCGAAACAATGGTCGATCGCGAAATCGATTATTTGCTGAACCAACAAGCGCTGCAATTGAAAAATTACGGCATAGATATCAACCAACTGTTTACCGAAGAAAATATGGGGCCGATGCGGGAACGCTCGCGCCCGGAAGCAATAGAGAAGCTGAAGCAGTCTCTAGCTCTGGCAGAAGTAGCCAAGCTCGAATCCTTGTCTGTGGAAGACTCGGAAGTAGCAGCAGAAGTCGCAAAAGTCAGAAAGCAGTTTCCTAAAGGAAATTTTGACCCTGAAAAGTTGCGGGAATTTGTAGGAGAAGACTTGCTCAAACAAAAAACTCTGAAATGGTTGGAGGAAAAAGGTACGATCGAACTCGTACCTGAAGGCTCTCTAAATCCTGCTCTAGACGAAGAATCAGAAGCAGAAGACGCTGAAGTTTCTGGAGAAGAAGCAGCCACTAGCGTTGTTGATGTGGAAGTCGTAGGCCAAGAGTAAAACCTTCTACTTTTTGGCATTGCCAAAAACTACCAGCCTAGGGTGCAGCGAACTTACCCGCAGGGGGCTAGAAACCCGGTTTCTATGTAGGTAACTGACGCATTCGATCGCCAAAAAACCGGGTTTTTACCGAATCGGCAGCCTGCAACGAAAGCTGTTGGTAAAAAAAACCCGGTTTCTGAACGCTCGCGCCTCCAGCAGTGTAGATGCCTCATGGCCCAAGGCTGATGTTTCTTTGAAACCGGGTTTCTGTTGCTAAGTTCTATACAAGCTCGGGGCGCGCACTAAAAACGAGAAACTAGAAACAGCGACGATCGATCGGTAAGTATTTCAACTCATTCACCCCGCAGTCGTGGGAAGTCGCCTCAGCGTTGCGCTTCGCGGATGAAAGCAATTTGCCAACTCAAAACTCCCGATTCCCCCCATGTCGGTTCAGAAAAGGCATAATAGTTAAAAGCTGACGGCTTAATTTCAAGCTTTCATCAGCAGCAAATTGTCTAGTATCCTTGACTGGTGTCTTATGGTTGTATCTCAATCTTCCAATTACCTAATTACAAGCTATAACGATTTTGATGTCAGCTCTAGTCCCAGCAATGTAGTGCCGATGGTACTAGAACAGTCGGGGATGGGCGAGCGGGCATTTGACATTTACTCGCGCTTGCTGCGGGAGCGAATCGTGTTTTTAGGAACTCCCGTAACCGATGAAGTGGCTGACTCGATCGTAGCTCAGCTATTGTATCTAGATGCCGAAGATCCAGAAAAAGATGTCCAAATGTACATAAATTCCCCCGGCGGCTCGGTGACGGCGGGTATGGCAATTTATGACACAATGCAGCAAATCCGCCCGGATGTGGTGACGATTTGTTACGGCTTGGCCGCGAGTATGGGCGCATTTCTGCTGACAGCGGGAGCCCACGGGAAGCGGATGTCTCTTCCGAGTTCCCGGATTATGATTCACCAACCGCTTGGAGGCGCTCAAGGTCAGGCAGTTGATATTGAGATTCAAGCTAAAGAAATCCTTTATCATAAGCGTAAGCTGAATCAACTTTTAGCGCACCACACGGGTCAATCCCTAGAAAAGTTGGAGGCTGATACTGAGCGCGACTTTTTTATGTCGGCCGAGGAAGCTAAAGATTACGGATTGGTCGATAGAGTTATCGAAAAGGAAAATCTTCCGACGGCGGGAGAAAATGTCACTGCACTGAAATAAGAGGCTGTTATGTCTAAGTACGACTCCCATCTAAAATGTTCGTTTTGTGGCAAGTCTCAAGAGCAGGTACGCAAGTTGATCGCAGGCCCTGGGGTGTATATCTGTGACGAATGCGTTGACTTGTGCAATGAAATTTTAGATGAGGAGTTGTTTGATTCGAGTGCAGTGCCGGCGGCGGCGGCGGTTCCGAAGCAGGAAACAACCCAAAAACGCCGCGCTACCTCGGGCAAAAGTATGTCGATGAGCCAAATTCCCAAGCCGAGGGAAATTAAAAATTATCTCGACGAAAATGCGATCGGTCAAGAAGAGGCGAAAAAGGTGCTCTCGGTGGCGGTTTACAACCACTACAAGCGACTGAGTTTTATCCATGCCAAAAATAGCGGCAAGCACCCGCCGGAAGAAGTAGAACTGCAAAAATCAAATATTTTGTTAATCGGGCCGACGGGCTGCGGAAAAACTCTCCTGGCTCAGACTTTGGCGGATATGCTGGACGTGCCGTTTGCGGTGGCTGACGCGACGACTCTGACGGAAGCCGGCTATGTCGGGGAAGATGTGGAAAATATTTTGCTGCGGCTGCTGCAGGTGGCAGATATGGATGTGGAAGAGGCGCAGCGCGGAATTATTTATATTGATGAAATTGACAAAATTGCCCGGAAGAGCGAAAATCCTTCGATTACGCGGGATGTCTCTGGAGAAGGGGTGCAGCAGGCGCTACTGAAAATGCTTGAGGGGACGATCGCCAATGTACCTCCCCAAGGCGGCCGCAAGCATCCCTACCAAGACTGCATCCAAATTGATACCAGCAATATCATGTTTATTTGCGGCGGCGCTTTTGTCGGTCTCGACAAGGTGATCGAGCAGAGAACGGGTAAAAAGTCAATGGGTTTTATTCAGCCGGGAGAAGCTGTGCCGAAGGAAAAACGGGCCGCTGATGTGCTCAGGCAACTGGAACCAGACGATTTGGTCAAATTTGGGATGATTCCTGAGTTTATCGGGCGGGTGCCGGTGGCGGCGGTGTTAGATCCGCTGGATGAGGAAACGCTGATGGCGATTTTGACTGAGCCTCGCAATGCTTTGGTTAAGCAGTATCAAAAGCTGCTAAAAATGGATAATGTGCAGTTGGACTTTAAGCCGGATGCGATTCGGGCGATCGCCCAGGAAGCCTACCGCCGCAAAACTGGAGCGCGGGCGCTCAGGGGAATTGTCGAAGAATTGATGTTGGATGTGATGTACGAGTTGCCGTCGCGCAAGGATGTGACGCGGTGTACGATTACTAAGGAAATGGTTGAGAAGCGATCGACCGCCGAGCTCTTGGTACTTCCGTCTTCGCTACCAAAACCGGAGTCAGCCTAAAAGCAAGGTTTTCAGCACAGCCGCTTATGGAATCTCGCATTCAACTATACCTGCGCTTTGCCGCCAGCCAGCAGCGCGACACCGAGCGGATCGGGCCCTTCCTCGCTACCTTCAGCCCCCACAGCGCTAACCCTTATCTGAACTATGCCATTCCCGACGACGGCGCAGCACCTTCCCTCGCCGATGTCAACGCCCTAATCGCTGCGTACTCTTGGCGCGGGCGAAAGCCGCGTTTGGAGTATGTCTCGAAACTAGCGCCTGCTGTCGAAGAAGCCCTGATCTCGGCTGGTTTCACTGTTGAGGGACGCTTGCCGCTGATGATTTGTACTCCGGGCTCGGAGAAATTGCTTCCCATCCCCCCAGAAATTGAGCTAATTTTGCCAGTTTCCGACGCTGAGCTCCTCGGTACTGTGGCGGCGCAACACGAGGCTTACGGCGAAGTTGCACCAAGCCCTGAAGACGTTGACAGTCTTCGCAAAAGTATCGCGGCGGGCAGCATTGCGGTACTCGCCCGCGTAGCAGCAACGGGGGAACCTGCGGGGGCTGGAGTCTGTACCGTACCGGAAAATCTGACGACGGAAATCGCAGGTATCGGTGTCCGCCCTTCTTTTCGGCGGCGGGGCATCGCAGGGGCTTTGACGGCGCGGCTGCTGCGAGAGGCTTTCGACGCGGGTGTTGCGGTGGGGTTTTTGATGGCAGGACACGAGGAGGAATTTCGAGTTTACACCCGCGCTGGATTTTGTGCGATCGGCGAAATCTTGCACATTTCCCTCCCGCCCAATTTGATTACCAACCCATAAAATCATCCCCATCAACCTCAGCAGATAACTCAGGAAAATCCGGTTCAGATTCCAATCTAAAAGTTTCCGACTCCCAAATCTCTAAATCATCCGACAAATCGACTACTTCCCCCTCAAATATATGAGCCCACTCCCTAGCTAAATTTCCCACATCTCGCGCGTCATCTCGCACCGCTACAGCCTGAGCTTTAGAGTCATTCTGAGAGTCTGTAATGTGGTTTTTATCCCGCAGAGGTTCAGAAATATTTGGCAGTTTGGCGGCGGTATTTTCAGCCTCCCAAGAGCGTTTTTGCTCTTCTCCTTCATCCCTATAAAGATTATCTGGAACTTCAGAACCCGCCGAATTCTGCATCTGTTGCTTCCCATCGCCCGCCGGATGAGAATTCCTCAATTTTTCAGCAACCAGTCCGTTAGAAGCTGGCAAATCCTTGATGCTGGAACTATGAGTTTCAGCGGGATTTGTCAAGCCCACTTTTACTGTTACTCGACGGTTAAAAATTTGCACAAAAGCTTCTTCAAGATTAGCTACTTTGTCTTTGACCATCTTGAGTAACGGCTGGGAACTAATCTTAACATAAGCACTATCATTGCTAAAAATTACTAGCTGTCCGTGTTGGCGGAGTAGCGATTGAGTGCCGGGAGGGCGCACGCGATCGAGTACCTGTTCCCACACTCTATCTAAATCAATTTCATCGGCTGAATTAGTCGAGGCATAATTTGTTTGATTCGTTTCAGGAGTTGGTACAGGTGCGGGAATTGCAGCAGGAGGTGTGCTTTCTATTCTATTAGCCACAGGCGGCGACTGAGGCGGAGAATTTTGCGAATTGGGAACTGAAGATTGTTCAATATGAGATGTCTGATTCCCCCCCGATTGTAGGGGCGATGCCCCCTGGCCAGCCCTAGGTTGAGAGGGGTGAATTTGGGATTGAGCAATATTTCTAGCTGGTTCTGCTGTTTGTTGCTGCTGAGTTCTAATTGCTGAGGGCAATAATCCCAAGAGGGTTACTTCCAGCCACAATCGCGGCTGAGTGCTGTTTTTAATTTGCACTTCCTGGGTTTGCAATTGTTTCTGACTTGCTAAAATTAACTGGGTATCCCAGTTGCGAGCAACATCGCAAAGTTTTTCCCAAGTGGCGGCTGTTAAAGCGACTAAATCTGAGCGTTTGGGTGCTGTTTTGGCTATTAGCAAATCTCGGTAAAAGCTGGCGAGACTTTGCAGCACTATTAGCGGTTCCCGACCGCGATCCATGAGGTGGCGGGTCATGTCTATTAATTCTGTAGGGCGATCTTTTTCAATTGCTTGCAGCAGTTCCATTAAGTCGTTTTCGGGGACTGCACCGACTAAATCCCAAACTTTTTCGATTGTTATTTGGTCGGGAAATAAGCTGAGTTGGTCGAGCAAACTTTCGGCATCTCGCAGTCCTCCTTGGGCGATTTGAGCAACCATTTGTACTGCTTCGCTGGCAATGTTGATGTTTTCTAATTGGGCGATTTTGTGCAGGTGGGCGGTCATTGAGTCGAGGGGAATCCGGCGGAAGTCGAATTTTTGGCAGCGTGAGATGATGGTGGGCAGGACTCTTTGGGGGTCGGTTGTGGCGAGGACGAATACGACGCGATCGGGCGGTTCTTCTAGGGTTTTTAATAAGGCATTAAATGCCTGGGTACTCAGCATATGAACTTCGTCGATTACATATACTTTGTAGCGGCACTGGACGGGGGCAAATTGGGCTCGTTCGATCAAGTCTCGGATGTTATCTACTCCGGTGTTGCTGGCGGCGTCGATTTCGATGACATCTAGTGTGGAACCTCTGGCAATTTCTTGGCAAACGTTGCATTTGCCGCAGGGAGTTGGGGTGGGCGCGCCGGTAGAAATACAGTTGAGGGATTTGGCGAAAATTCTGGCGCTGGAGGTTTTGCCGGTGCCTCTGGGGCCTGTGAATAGATATGCTGGTGCTATGCGCTGTTGTAGGATGGCGCTGGTTAGGGTTTGGGCGATCGCCTCTTGGCCGACTAATTCGGCAAATGTCTGAGGGCGATATTTGTGATGGAGGGGTTCGTAGGTCACGATCGAATATTGGTGGTATTAGCTGTAATCTTAGCTAAGGACACGTTGTTCGATCGCACCGTTAGCGATCGTCTCCAACCAAATCACTCGCTATACCAGGCGACGGGAGCGAGGGAGCGCGTAGCAATTAGCACCCTCCTGGCCTGTACCCGGACGATCTCCGGGCGATCGGTTGTTTGGCAGAATTGTTTTGGGCAATCGCTCTCAGAGTTACTATTAATTTATGTGTGTTTGCTGTTCTTTTCTGAGAAGCAGAGCCCGCCGAACCTACTTATTTTTGAACTGTACTGGTATAATATAACACAGAGAATCCGCCATTTCTTTTTCCCATTGGCCGATCGCGATTTTGCGATATTTCGGGAACCAGCTTGCAGTTAAAGATAGAGTATTAATTAGAGGGTGCCTGTTCGAGTTGTAGAAATCCGGTTGTAGACAGATAGTGATAGAAAGAGATCGATGTTAGTCGATCGAGTTGCACTGCCAGCTCTACTCTGGAGTCCTGTAGAAATATAGTGCCAAATTTTACCCTTTAAAAGCCCATGTCAACCAAAATAATCCTTGTAGAATCAAGGTTGGCAGTAGCCTCTCCCAAGCCCAAACAGGCTAAACCTGCAGGTTTAGCCTCCGATCAACTCTTGATGGGAGCATCCGGGGCACTGTTGTTATTGCTTATCGGTTTAGCGGTGTTTACCAAGCTAAAACTCAAAGATTTGAGCAAGAAGCTCAAATTTGAAGAGTTTAGAAATCGAGAACTCCAGAAAAAATACAAAATGGCTCTGGAAACCTTGACAAAGATGGAAAAAAATCCCGACCTCATCCACTCGCGAGACTTTAATTTAGACTACCTGAGAATGCGGATGGCGGAAGAGGTTTTTCACTTTGCCATTGTGAACAAAATTAAGGTAAAAGTCAAAGACAAAATTAGTATTGCCCTGCGTCCGACTCAGGGTGCTGTCGGAGATAAAAACGGAAGTGCAGGCAGCGGCAGACAAGTGGATTCGACGTTTGATATCGAATACGAAACTGGCGATCCGGCAGTAAAAATAGAAAAGCGAGTGCTGTTTCGGATTCAAATTAAGCTGATGAAACTGCCGACTCAGGCAACATCGGCGACAATTAATCAAATTATTGATTGTTTGGAAACTTACCTGAGTCCTTCCGACGATCACGACAGTTGGCAGCCAACAATTCAAGGTCGCATTGTTCACATTGAGTGGGATCAAAAAGCCAAGCCAACGCCGATGTTGGTGCTGGAACAGTCAAACGAAGGGGTGAATGTTAGCTTTAGGACTACGAGAGCTGCTGCGGGCAGACTTGCGAACGATCTTCCAAGTCAAGTTGCCTCTGTTAAAAGTTCAAAAGGAACAAAAGGTGTTACCAAGATTCCAAGTAAAACTGCATCTAAAAGTTCTAGTAAAACTGGGGCGAAGCGCCCTGCTTCCCGCAAATAAGCGGATTTAATTAAGTTTATTTGCTGGCAATAGGAGCGGTGGCGGTGTTGGTGGCGGTGTCTTGTGCGAGGTAGCCGTCTTCCATGTGAATAATGCGATCGGCTATGTCTAAAATCCGGTTGTCGTGGGTGACGAGCAATATTGTACTGTGCTGTTCTTTGGCTAAACTTCGCATGATTTCTACCACATCTCTACCAGATTTGCTGTCTAGGGCTGCGGTGGGTTCGTCGGCTAATATTAATTTTGGTTGACTGACTAATGCGCGGGCGATCGCAACTCTTTGTTTTTGTCCGCCAGAAAGACTGTCCGGGTAATATTCTATTCTTTCTCCCAACCCTACAGCTTCCAGCATTCGCTCTATTTTATCGTGAGTTTCTTGGCTAGAAAGATGGCTGTGCAGTTCCAGAGACATTTGCACGTTTTGCCTTGCTGTCAAGCATTTGAGCAAATTGTGAGCTTGGAAAATATAACCGATGTCGCGGCGGAGTTGAACTAATTTATTTTTCTTGGTTCCCCGCAATTCTTGGTCGAGAATTTTGAGACTGCCTTCTTGGATCGATCGCAAAGCTCCAATCAAGGTTAACAACGTTGTTTTGCCAGACCCGGAAGGCCCGGTCATCAGCACGATTTCGCCCGGATAAATTTCGAGGTTGATGTCAAATAATGTCTGTTTGCGAAGTTGTCCTTCGCCGAAGGAATGATTGAGATTTTTAATGGAAACAACTGGTGTAGCGTTCATAATTAATTGGTATTATTTAATGAAATCAACCCCTAAGGTTCAAAATAATCAGACAAGGCTCAAATGAGATCGGGCTCGACTCCCTGCGATCGCAAATAAGCAGCCAATCGCTCTTTTTGTTCTCGTTCAGCATCGGCGCGTTGGCTTTCAACATCGGCGTCGAGGTAACGCTGTGGGGTTGAAGCTTTGGGTCATAGCGCAGAACCGAGGAAGAGTGCGATCGAGAGGGATGCTCTCTTACAGCATAGCGTTCGATCGGCAAAGCTATCAATAACCAATCACTAATAACCAATAACCAATAACCAATAACCAATAACCAATAACCAATAACCAATAACAAATTTAAAAAATATCCGCCGGGTCTGCAGCCTGCAACTTTCTAACTGCGATCGCCCCCGATAGACAACACATCACAACTGTCATTACAAACACAGTTACAGCCTTCCCCACCGTCATGTACATCGGCAAACTCGTAGCACTTCTCCCTAAATTGTACAGCACCACAGAAACCCCAAACCCAGGCAAATAGCCAAGAATTGCTAATATTAAAGCCTCTTGAAAAACCACCCCCAAAAAGTAAAAATCCTTATATCCCATCGCCTTTAGCGTAGCGTATTCCGGCAAGTGATCGTTAACATCAGTATAAAGAATTTGGTAAACAATCACTATCCCGACGATAAATCCCATTGCCGCGCCGAGAGTGAAAATAAATCCGATTGCCGTGCCTTCTTCCCAATACTTTTTCTCAAAAGCCACAAACTCTTTTTTAGAATCAATCCGCACATCTGACGGCAAAGTTGCCCTCATTTTTTCCACAACAGCCTTAACATCCGTTCCCGGTTGCAAGTAAACAATACCAATATCAATTAAACCTTTTGTTCTCCGCGTCGCAAAAATTCGCAGAAAGTTCAAATCGGTAGTAACAATATTTCCATCTGCACCGAAAGATGCCCCTAAAGTAAATAAACCCTCTACCTTAACGCGGCGGTTGTCAACTTCAGTTTCAACAGTTTTTCCCCCATCGAAATATTCAGCTACTGGCCCGAATTCCGGGCGGGAAGCTCGGTCAAATAAGACCACATCCGACATCTTAATTTTGTCCAAATTATTTTGGATTTCGGGCATATCAAAAATCGGATGAGCGGGGTCAAAACCGATGACCATCAATTGGCGGGTATTGCTCTGGTTGGGAGCGGGATTTTTCCACAAGCCAAAGCCTAGATATACCGGGCTGATTGCTGTAACGCTGTTAAAACTCAAAGCTTGATACAAGCGCCGCTGGGGGAAGCTTTTCATGGCTATTAAAGCCGTAGATTGGCTGCTGGTGATGAAAATATCTCCTTGTAACTGTGAATGGAAGCTGACGGAACTTTCAAACAGCGCGTCTCTAAATCCGAACTGCATAAACATCAGCAAGTCGGCAAATCCAATGCCTGCTAGCGCGATGACTAAGCGCATTTTTTCGCGGGTTAACTGTGCCCAAGCTAAGGGTATTTTTGCCATAATGAAGGAAGGGGGAAGAAGGCAGTTGGCAGGAAAGCAGTTGGCAGGAAAGCAGTTGGCAGGAAAGCAGTAGTTAACGGTTAACAGTCAACAATTCCAAATCTTAGATGTCTATTTTAACTTGAACCTGCAAGTTTGTGAGCGATGCAACTTTCTTGCTCGATTCGGGGTCTAGGCGAATTCTGACTTCGATAACTCTCGCGTCGGTGTCGGCGGCGGGGTCAGTATTGAGGACATCTTTTTTGCCGATTTGTTTGCCGATTCGAGTGACTGTTCCTTCTAAATTGCCGACAAATACGGGGCTGGTGATGGTAGCGCGCTGGCCGTTTCGGACTTTGGCGATGTCGGTTTCGTAAACTTCGGCTATGGCGTACATTTGATCGGTGCGGCCTAGTTCTACGATGCCGTCTTGGGTGTTGATGCGTTCTCCTTGTCTGGTGTTAACTTTGAGGATGGAACCGGATACGGGTGCTTTGACGTAGCTTAAGTTTAAGTCTACTTGGGCTTTTTGTTTGGTGGCGATCGCACTTTCGACTGCGGCTTGGGCGGCTTGTACGTCTTCGGAACGGACTTCGGATATTTGGTCGAGATTTGCTCTGGCTTGATTGATTTGTGCTTCGCCGGTTTCTGATTTTTGTTTCAGCATTGCTTCGGCTTGATTGATTTGTTCTCGGCCTGTTTCTATCTTTTGATTTAAAGTGGCTCTAGCTTGGTTGATTTCTTGTCTTCCTGTTTCTAATTTGCGTTTAAGATTGGCGCGGGATTGGTTGATTTCTTGTTGGCCTGTTTCTAATGTTTGTTTGAGGGTAGCTTGAGTTTCAATTATTTCCTGTTGCACAGTTGCGACGGTTTTTTCTAATATCGCTTGTGCTTCTCTAACTTTTTGTTTGGCTGTAGCTACTGTTAAGCGTTTGGTGTCGTAGGTGGAAGCGGAAATTGCGCCTGTTTCGGAGAGTTCTTTGTTGCGTTGTTCCTCGGCTTCGGCGTTGGTTAATTCGGCTTTTAGTCGATCGACTGTAGCGTTTTGAGAGGCAATTTCGCCGCGCAATTGAGCTTCCAGCCTCGCGAGTTTGGCTTGCTGCGCTTGAGTTTCTCTTTGCAGTTGCGCTTCAAATTTGGCAAGATTGGCTTGTTCGGCTTCGGTTTCTCTTTGCAGTTGAGCTTCAAATTTGGCTACGTTTGCTTGTTCGGCTTCGGTTTCTCTTTGCAGTTGAGCTTCTAGGCGGGCGACATTGGCTGCTTCGCCTTCAGTTTCTCTTTGACGTTGAACTTCTGACTTGGAAACTTCGGCTTTTTGGGCGACGATTTCCCCGGTTTTTGCGCCTGCTTGAATTTTGGCTAATTCTGCTTGTTTGACTTGAACTTCTTTGTCGGCTTGTTGGAGGATGGCTTGCAGCCGATCGCGCGTATCGAGAACTGCTATGATTTGTCCTTGACTGACGCGATCGCCCTCTTCCACCCGCAACTCTTCAATTCTCGCTCCCTCCGACGCTGAAGGGGCGGACAATTTGATCACTTCCCCCTGGGGAGTCAACCTACCCAAAGCTGTCACGCTGCTGCGAGTGGAGGCTGGAGTTGCAGCCGCCGTTGCAGCCGCCTTTAACTCTTCGGCTTTTTTAATTTGAGATACTTGCCAAAAACCGACTCCTGCGATCATGACAGTAGCGGCGGTCGCTAAACCGATGACTCCTCGCCCTGGGGGTTTTAAAAATGACTTATCCTTGACCCGCGATTCCTTTCCCATGACTTATCACATAGGTGATTTCTTGATTAAGTTTTTTCACACCTATTGTTAAGTATTGTAAACTGATTTCAGCTATTTAGGGAAATCAAAAAGCACCTGAGTCATGTAATTTTCTGCCCAATCTTGACCGAAAGCTTTTTCTAGGACGCGGCGGGTTTTGTCGTTTTGCTGCTGCTGGGTGCAGTAGTAAATTTGAGCGTCGAGAATTTTCGATGCTTCGGCCGCAGAGACTGGTTCTGCTGCAACTGCGAGTTGGCAGTGAATTTCAACGTAGGATTCAACTATGTCCAGAAATCTGGTTTCTTCTTCCGGTGAATCGGGCCGGACAAACAGGCAAAATTCTGAGAAAATATCTCCCCAGTCAGGAATTTGGCGGGGACAGGAAAATTGGTTGACCGGCAAAGTTTGCAGTTGGGTTCGGTAGGCTTCCGACAAAGTGCGGCTCTGATTGAGGGGAGAAAGGTCTGCGATCGCCGCGCTAATTTTGCCTTTGCCTGCTACGATATCGGTACCGAACATTGGCAAAGCGTAATTCGGTCTGGGAAACATCACGCAGTGCAGAATATCCAGCACCGGCCCGACTTTAGCGAGTTCGAGATGTATTTTGCGGAACTGCGGAGTTTGATAGCAGCGGTTTTCCACGATCAGTTTTTCTCCCTCCAAGCGCCCTTCTATATATCCCAACTCAGCGGGGAGGTGGTAGGGTTCGAGGTCGAGATAGCGGTGCCATACTGCTTCCATCCGTTGTGCTAGTTCGCGGATGAGGTAGTGCTGTTGCTCGCGCAGGGAAGGCTGGGAGATTTCTAACATTCCTAATTTATCGGGCGATCGCTTAATAAAACTTGATTCTACGGTTGCAGGATGCAGGAAAAAAGGTAGATACTTTTAAGGATACCAGCAGATTGACTTGCGATCGAGCAAGTTTTAGAGGAGATGACTGTATGTTTGGTCTGGGATTGCCCGAAATGGGCATTATTGCGGTAGTCGCTATTCTAATTTTTGGCCCTAAAAAAATTCCTGAGTTGGGAAATGCTTTGGGTAAAACGCTGCGGAGTTTTAAGGAAGGGGTCGGTCTAGGTGATGATGAATCGGCTCTAGACGAGAAGGAGAAGGAGAAAGAGAAGGAGAAGGAGGAAGAAGGCCCACCGAAAATCTAAATTAGGTTCAATCGAGAAAACTTCACTCCTGATTTTTTTGGGACTTGCATTCCGATGCAAAAAACCTATGGCGGAAATTTGCCCTCTCTAACTTCTAGGGAATAATCTTTGACAGCTTGAGTAATTGTTTCTCGCAAATTAGTGTAAGCTTTGGCAAAAGGCGGTTGTTTTTCCGAAAGTCCCAACAAATCGGAAGTAACTAAAACTTGTCCGTCGCAGTGCGGCCCGGCCCCGATGCCAATGGTGGGAACAGTTAATTTTTGGGTAATTTGAGCGGCTAAATCTGGGGGAATGTGTTCGAGGACGATCGCAAAAACCCCGGCTTCTTCCAGTGCGATCGACTCTGCTATGATGCGATCGGCAGATTCCGCTGTTTTGCCTTGTTTTTTGTAGCCTAATTGGTGTACCGACTGCGGAGTTAAACCGACGTGTCCCATCACCGGAATTCCGGCGGATGTTAGCTGCGAAACAGTAGTCGCCATTGCTGGATATCCGCCCTCCAATTTGACAGCTTGAGCGCCAGTTTCTTTCAAAACTCTCCCCGCCGAGTGCATCGCTTGCTGCGGACTTTCCTGGTAAGTCAAAAACGGCAAATCGACCACAATTAATGCTTGTTTGACTCCGCGACGCACTGCTTTAGCGTGGTGCAGCATTTCATCGAGAGTTAGGGGCAGTGTTGTTTCGTAGCCCAATACTGTCATTGCTAGGGAATCTCCGACTAAGATGATGTCTGCGCCGGCTTGGTCGAGTAGTTGGGCGATCGCACAATCATAACCTGTCAGCGCGACAATTGCACGCCCTTGCTGTTTCCACTGAATAAGTTGGTGTGTAGTTACTGCCATTTATTGCAAAAATATAAAATTCGTTCAGACTATTACTTATGATATCAAATAGAACATTACCATCGAAATTATTATTGCATCTGTAGCGAGCGGCCTGGAAAGCTTTAAAACTCGACTGGGAAATTATTTACACTCGCGCACCGCCAAATTGAATAATATCAATGGAAGGTTTTTTAGCAAAAAAACTAGCATAAATCTGCCTCAAGCGCGATCGAACTTCCCCGGAATTTACCGGACGCTGCTGCAAATCCCATCGCCCAGATCCTTTATACAAAATTCTCGATAGTTAAACAATTATTTCAGATTTTCTTTAACTTTGAGCTTTTCAATAATCCCAACTTAAAAAAATATAATGCTTTTGTACAACTGATTCAGACTTGCTGTATAGTTTGCCAATAAATTCCTGACTCAAGAATATCGTAAAATCTAGCAACCACAATAAGCTGTTGCGGCATATAAACTGTATATCCAAAAAAAATAAAACAATGAGTGGGGAGTAGGGGTTGGGCAGGAGAGCCAGCCCTAAATATGCAATTCAAATGCGCGACAGCTTATCGGATAATGGTGAAGCAACCAACCAGGTAAACAGCATGAGTATTGACCAATTAAACACAGACTACGGCATTGCAGACAACCTCACCTTCGCTAGCGGAAACGGTGGTTTCCCGATGATTCACATCGACAACGGTCAAGCCAAAGCCGTGATTTCTGTGTATGCTGGCCAAGTGCTCTCCTTCCAACCAGCCACCGAAACCGCAGACGTGATGTTTTTGAGCGAAAAAGCTTACTACGCCGAAGGAAAAGCCATCAAAGGCGGTATACCCATTTGTTGGCCCTGGTTTGGCCCAGATCCCGAAGACTTGGGCCGCCCCAGCCACGGGTTTGTGCGGAATCGCCTGTGGAATGTGGTAGCAACCGCCACCACCCCAGAGGGCGCAACCAAAGTCACTCTAGGACTTCAGGATACCGAGGAAACAAGAGAAATTTGGCCTCAAGCCTTTGAACTGGCGATCGCCATTACCGTTGGCACCAGCCTCACTGTAGAATTAATCACCCGCAATCTGGGCGACAAAGCATTTCCCCTCACCCAAGCTTTGCACACCTACTTCCAAGTCGGCGACATCAACCGCGTGCAGGTTTTGGGTTTAGAAAATAGCCAGTATCTTGATAAAGTTGATGGTGGTGTAGAAAAAACTCAAGTAGGTGCAGTTGTAGCAGTCGGTGAGGTCGATCGCATTTATCTCGATGTCACCAATCAAATAGTAATTGACGATGCCGCCCTAAATCGTCGGATTCGCATTCAATCCTCTGGCAGCAAATCCGCCGTTGTGTGGAATCCCTGGGTGACAATTTCTGCAAACATGGCCGACCTCGACGATGCAGATTATCAGCGCTTAATCTGCGTAGAAACGACCAATGCGGCTACAGATATTGTGGAAGTCCCCGCGCATGGTGAGTTCTGCTTGCAAGCAATTTACAGTGTTGAGCGCGATTAAACAATGAGAGATTAATAAGCTGTTGCACGAGTTTTTGATTGATAGAGCAACTGCAGATCCAAGGCAGATTAACGCACATAATTTCAAGATAGTTGTAGATTTTTGTAATGTCGTGTCCGGTCGATTAAGAACAATAAGATTGTTGTGCTAATCGACCGGACATGATATAAGAGGTCTATTGAAAAGTTATGTTACCGCAAGGCACAATCATATCGAATCCCTGATTTCTCCCTTCTTTCTTTTTTAGTTTGTTTAGCACAGACATGGTTTCTAGGGGATAGATTTCAACCGCCGTCTGCATCTGTTTATGTCTTCTTCCTTCTTCCTTATTCCTGATGACTAGCCTTCGACTTCGCTCAGGCTAAAATGACTAAGGACTGTTGACTGTTAACTGTTAACTGTTAACTAATGACCAATGACCAATGACTAATGACTAATGACTAATGACTAATGACTAATGACTAATGACTAATGACTAATAACTAATTACCATCAATAATTATGCAAAATTTCAACTGGACAAAACTTCAAAATGGCTCAGACATTCGCGGTATCGCCCTCGAAGGGGTTCCCAATGAAAAAGTCAACCTCACCCCGGAAATTGTCACAATTTTAGGTCAGTCTTTTGTCAGTTGGCTGGTGGAAAAAGTCCACAAACCCGCTGCAGAATTGATAATTGCGATCGGGCGCGACAGCCGCCTATCTGGCCCAACTTTAATGCAAGCAGTCATGGAGGGAATCGCCTCCGTTGGTGCCACAGTATACGACTTTGAAATGGCATCAACCCCCGCCATGTTTATGAGTACCGTAACCCCCGGTTTTGATTGCGACGGCGCGATTATGCTCACTGCTAGCCATTTACCTTTTAATCGCAACGGCTTAAAGTTTTTCACCGCCAACGGTGGGTTACAAAAAAAAGATATTACCGATATTTTAACACTAGCCCAAAGCAATCATTTTCAGCCAGCCGCAGCGACAGGTAACATTACTAAGCATGATTTTATCTCTGTTTATGCCAACCAATTTGTCAAACAAATTCGGGAATCAGTCAATCATCCCGATAACTTTGAGCAACCGCTGACAGGGTTAAAAATTGTTGTGGATGCGGGGAATGGTGCGGGCGGATTTTATGTCGATAAAGTCTTAAAACCTTTAGGTGCAGACACTACCGGCAGTCAATTTTTAGAACCAGATGGTACTTTCCCCAATCATGTACCCAATCCCGAAGATAAACAGGCAATGCAGTCAATTTGTCAAGCGGTAATTGAAAATCATGCTGATTTTGGGATTATTTTTGATACTGATGTCGATCGCAGTGCGGCCGTCGATGGAGTTGGCAAGGAACTCAATCGCAATCGCTTAATTGCTTTGATTTCTGCGATAATCTTACAAGAACACCCAGGCTCTACCATTGTCACCGATTCTATCACCTCCGATGGTTTAACGCAATTCATCGAACAGGATTTAAAAGGGATTCACCATCGCTTTAAACGCGGCTACAAAAATGTGATTGACGAGTCGGTTCGCCTGAATCAAGCCGGACAGGAATCGTGGCTGGCGATTGAAACCTCTGGCCACGGAGCTTTGAAAGAAAATTATTTTCTGGATGATGGCGCTTACTTGGTGAGCAAATTATTGATTGAATTGGCTAAATCCAAGCTAGCCAATCAATCGTTACCAGATTTAATTGCTAATTTACAAGAACCCGCAGAAAGTGCAGAATTTCGGATTAAAATTAATGTGGATGATTTCAAAGTTCTGGGAGAGGCTGTCATCGACAAACTGCAAGATTTTACTTCAACGCAAGCCGACTGGAAAATTGTTCCCAATAACTACGAAGGCGTGCGAATTTCTTGCACATCAGCTAGCGAATCCGGCTGGTTTTTGTTACGCTTATCCTTGCACGATCCGGTGATGGTTTTGAATGTTGAGTCTAATGTTGATGGTGGTGTCGCTCTCATAGTTGCTCGGCTTTTAGCTTTTTTCCTAACAACAGAATCGCTAGATTTATCTGCTTTGTAAACCCAATTTTAATTGGGATTATTACTAAACCAAATCCTAGGAGGAATTCGATAATGTGGCTTTTAATTATTAATTGTTCTGCAGCAAGCTGGGAAACCCATTCCAAAGCTTTTAAGGCGATCGCAGAAAAATATCCGGCCACGCCTCTTTCTTCCAAAAAGATGAAAGGCGACGGTGAACGCATCATGGAATATAAACTTGAAAATGTCAATGATGTAGAGGACTTTATGGAAGAATGCTTGACTTTGGATGGCTTTACCGCTACTTTTGAATCTCTATAAATCCGGGGTTGGAACTCGAAAAATTCTCAATAAACTTCTTGCGTAAATCTTCGGTTGTTCGGTCAATTGCGGAGGTAAGGCAGATTATTTAATGAGAGTTTACGAATAAAGCAACTCTGCTTTGCATTTATGGTTTGTAGTGGGCGCGAAAGTCCTCTGTTTAATATCGTCCCCGGTAGATTGACCGATCGATTGGATCGCGCGTGCGTCAGTCAGTGTCCGCAACAAATGAGCGGACTCGCATTCCGTACTACGAACCTTTGTTAGATCGGTTAATCGATGGGACAGGGTATGAAACCTTTTGATTTATAGAGCTGCATTGGTTTTGGGAAGTGGGATGAATTGGTAATCGGGAGACTTCAAAGCCCAAGCTAAAAAACGTTCTGTGTAATACAAAGCTAATTGATTGCTAGGCCCATTAAAAACTGCATCAAAGGCGTGTTCTGCCCAAGGAATTTCGAGCAAAATAGCACGATTTCCTGTGGCGCGCAATCGTTCGTAGAGCGATCGCCCAAACTTAGCCTGTACGATATGGTCGCGACCTCCATAAACCAGTAGAGAAGGGGGAAGATTTGTTTTAATATAATTGATGGGAGAAGCCTGACGGTAAAGTTCCTTGAGTTCCTCTGGCGTTCCTCCGAGAAAGGCACGCAAGACGGCTCGAACATCGATCGCATCAGGAAAAGGTGGGTCATTGTATCCCCCAATCAGGTTATTGGGGCCGTAATAATTCACCACTGCTCTAATGGGAAGCGCGCTGGAACCGTAAGTAGTTAGCATTGCTAAATGGGCCCCTGCAGACCTTCCCATCAAAGCAATTTTATCAAGATCGATTTCCCAATCACCGGCATGAGTTTTGATGTAGGAAAGAGCGGCTTGCACGTCTTCAAGCTGAGCCGGAAACTTATATTTGGGAGCGTGGCGGTAATCAATTGCTACAACACAATAACCTCGCGCGGCCATGTAGCGGTTGAATTCTTCATTGTAATCGGGATTACCTCTTTGCCAAGCTCCTCCGTAAAGCATGATTATCGCCGGATATTTGCCAATTTGCATCGGCCTGTAAAGGTTGAGTTTCAGTGAAACTCCGTCAGGGTTAGCAAATACAATATCCCGATCGCTCCTGATGTCTCTCATGGGAATTCCCCGGAACGCATCTGCTAGGATAAACGGTTGAGGGCGTAGCTGCGCGCGCAGGGTTTGAGGAACGGTGGCTAAATAGTTTTTGCCTAAAACTGCTGGCATTTCGGTAGCTATCGCTGCGTTCGTTGCTGTTAGTTGCATCAGCGGAAGCAGGCTCAGAATGAGGGCGAACAGGTTACAAATTAGTAAAGTAATGTAGACTTTGCCTCGATGTCGTTTGAGCAGATTCAGCAAAAGGGCGATCGTATTTAGGCCCACCAACCAAGGACTAATTTCTGGTGCACCCACCGCCAAAGGGTACAAAAACAGCGTGGGTGCTGGTACGACGATCCAGAGACTGAGAAATAGCCCGATCGCGCTGGCGAACCAACGAATAAATCGCGAGACTAAGAACCCTGTCAATAATCGTAACTTTTTGCCGTTATTCTTGGGGAGCATCGGATTTTCGCAACCTAATTTTTAATCAGCTTAAATTAATCGGGCGGTTTTGATTGGTGATACGATCGCCCCTGCCACCACCAAACCATAGTAATGCGTTCGGGTGCCGCAATTTGTGAGATTGCTGACATAAGTAAGTCGGTGGGGAAAAACACAACTGTGTTAAGAAAGATAAATGAGGCTAAAACCCCAATCCCTCCTGCATTCTGTCTCCTGACTCCTGCCTCATCCCAACTACAAATATTTACGCCTTTCTACTTATTTCACAGTTTTTGATGCAAACAAGCCAAAATTGTGATAACATCATGTATGTACAAAAATCGGTTCCAACAACAAACCAGCGTTGGAAGAAACGGGGAAAATTCGGTGCAAATCCGCTGCTGTCCCGCAACTGTGATGAGATGATAGAATCTCTCAGTCAGAAGACCCGCCGATCGCAAACCTGTTCTTTTTCGTCTGCGAGGCATAGATGATGGTTAATTCAGTATTATTTAATCGATCGCCCTATAAAAAATTGGGGCCTTGAAGATTTACTTGCAGCGCAGTGAATCACCAGAGCTTGAATTCTCTGCTAAATTTTAGTGCCCGGTAGGATAAAAGTACGCGGCAAAAAACCGATTGTTGGGGTAAAAATCGCTCTATGGAATGAGAAAGATATTGATTTTACCTCTGGCATTCATTCACAAATTATCTGAAAAGCATCTGCGTTGCATCTGTGTCGATCTGCTTGACATCTGCGGTTGATCTATCGATCGAAGACTTATGCAGCGCAAGTCTATGAAATTTCACCGATTGCTGATAGATGCTCAGTCAGATAATAGCTGAGTCGTGACAGTAAAGACTAGGCGATAGCCCATAAATCGCTAACTTTTTCGCTGTAGTCTGTCGCAACAAATAGACATCGTGAATCAAAAACGCGCCAAGTTGGATTTTGTGCTAGCTCCTGAGATGATAAGAGAAAGGAAAAAATGAATTTATTTGTGGTATTTGGACTTTTGTTTGGACTGCTGGCGATCGCCCTTCTGATCTATTTAATCACGGCTCGCCCTTATCAATCATCCGACTCTGTGGCCAACTCCTACGACGAGTGGACAGAAGACGGAATTTTAGAATTTTACTGGGGCGAACACATCCACTTAGGCCATTACGGTTCGCCGCCACAACGGAAAGATTTCCTCACAGCAAAATCTGATTTTGTGCATGAAATGGTGCGCTGGGGCGGCTTAGATAAATTACCTGCTGGTACTACTGTTCTAGATGTGGGCTGTGGAATTGGCGGTAGCAGCCGCATTCTGGCCCAGGATTATAAGTTTGCTGTGACGGGAATTACTATCAGCCCGCAGCAAGTTAAACGCGCTCAAGAATTAACTCCCCCAGAACTCGATCTGCAGTTTCGGGTGGATGATGCTATGGCGCTTTCGTTTCCCGATGCGAGTTTTGATGTGGTTTGGTCGATCGAAGCAGGGCCCCATATGCCAGATAAAGCTGTTTTTGCCAAAGAGTTGATGAGGGTAATCAAGCCTGGTGGCCTGCTGGTTGTGGCTGACTGGAATCAAAGAGATTCGCGCCAAATCCCTCTCAATTTTTGGGAGAAACCTGTAATGCGACAACTGCTGGATCAGTGGTCGCATCCGGCTTTTTCAAGCATCGAGGGCTTTTCAGAACTGTTAGAAGAAACGGGGTTTGTGGATGGCACTGTAACCACCGCAGATTGGACGCAAGAAACCCTTCCTTCTTGGATAGATTCTATCTGGCAAGGTATAGTTAGACCCGTCGGATTAGTACGTTTTGGTGTATCGGGTTTTATCAAGTCTCTGCGAGAAGTACCGACACTTTTACTGATGCGATTAGCGTTTGGTGTGGGGCTATGTCGCTTTGGGATGTTTCGCGCAGTGCGATCGCATTCCTTGGCAGAATTAACCGAAATAAGTTCCACTAAAACTATGACAGGTGTTTAGGATCGAAAACTTAATAATATCAAATCCTCTCTTCATCGGAAGAGTAAATTCACTGTTGACAGTCAAATGATTAGTTAGTTGTTAGCTGTTAGTTGTTAGCTGTTAGCTGTTATTTGTTAGTTGTTATTTGTTAGTTGGCAGTTGGCAGTTGTTAGTTGGCAGTTGTTAGTTGTTATTGGTCAACAGCTAACAGTCAACAGTCAATAGTCATGTTTGAGTGCAACCGGAATTGATATAACAGCCCGATCGAACTCAAAAAAAATATTGGAGAGGTTTAATTAGCGCCAGCCCAACCACCTGAGCACGGGCACAACTAAATAATGACTCACTCCCAAACAAAGCCCGATCGTACTTCCCAACAAACCAAAAAAGGCGATCGCACCCCAAACTTGCAGCCAGAAATTAGTATTAGACGATTGTGACAAAATCGCAAAGAAACTCCCAGGAAAAATATTCCAAGTATTCAAAAACAGAAAAATTCCCGTAGAACAAACAGCCACCACCAAAGCATGAACTAATTGATGGCTACGCAAACCCATTCCTACAGTCATAGAGGCGATCGCAAAAGCCCCCAAAATAATCCCCTGCACGCCGCTAGAAGTTGTTGCTTCCATCCAGCACAAACCAGCCAATAAATAGGCTTGAGTTCCCATCAATCCCGACAGCCAATACTGTTTGTGCTGGCGAAAACTCCCCGCATCCGTCAAACCGATCGCAGTTCCCCAACCCGCAAAGGCAAACAGCAGCAATTCCGGCCCGACAGTAAAAGTCATGTCATGGATTAATTGGTGCAAACCTTCATTTAGAAAACTCGCAATTTCCTGGCCGACAGGCGCAGAACTCAAAACCAAACCGCCGATCGCCCCGGCACATCCACCAACCCCGCCGAGCACCATTTCCCAGCCGGTATCGAGAGAAGCTACTACGATTTGGGCGATCGCCCCGAACAGCAAAACCGTCAAACTTGCGGTTTTTTGCGCCCCCGCCACCACCACTTGCCGGCAGAATTCCACAATAGCTTGACCGGTTGGGGCCGTCGCAATTTTGCCCTTACTCCTAGCATAAATCTCCTGCAAGCGCGATCGAACATCTCCAGCCGCAGCCGGACGCTGCTGCACGTTCGATCGCACCATATCATCCAACAAATTCGCCAAAGCCGGACTCACAGACACAATATGTCGCCACCGCAACTCACCCGTCATCGGATCTTCAATTTCAGCGGGATATTTCCCCGTCAGCAAATGAATGCAAGTCCGCCCCAAAGCATAAAAATCCGTCGCCGGTACCACACCACCGCCCACAATTTGTTCCGGCGGGCTGTATCCGGGCGAAATCAAGCGCGTCGAGCTCGGAGAATCTTTCCCCACCGGTGCGCCACCGCCCATCTGTTTAACTCCCCCAAAGTCGATCGCCACCAATTGCAGTCCGCCCAAACCCTTGCTCAGCAAAACTTGTGGCGATTCCGGGTCTCGCAGCATCAAATTTGAGGGTTTAATGTCGCGGTGAATAATCTGACACCTGTGCAACTCCTCTAAAATATCCACAGCTTGACTCAGCCAACTAAACACCCATTCCTGCGGACACCCCTGAGAGTGTTCTTCGAGAACTGCTTCTAAAGTTTTGCCGTGAATTTTTTCCATGACCAAACAAGGCAAGTGCCTCGCTGTGACATTTCTATCCACGCCTGAAAAATTTTGAGTTTTGACATGAAAATAACCGTCCGGCTCGACTTTCGGGACACCGGGATGTCGCAAAAGTGCCAAAACCCAAGCTTCTTGCTCGAACAGTTTCAGCGCTTTCGGGGCAGTTTCGAGCAATACTTTCAGGACGCGATCGGTTTGAGTTTCTGTGTCCCAAACCGTGTATATGGCTGCAAAACCCCCGGAACCGAGAACTTCTAAAGGAACGTAGCGATTTTTTAGCCGCAGCGGAGTCCCGCAATTCTGACAAAAATTGTTGCCCCAAGTCTGAGGGTAAGGCCTTGGGCAATCTGGATTGATGCAGTGGACGGCTTTTGAAGGGGGGTGAGGCACAACCAGAGTAGAAATGGGGCTAGATATCCATATTAGACTTACGCGCAGCTAAGGCAGAAACCCGGTTTTAAGCGAAGTTTAATTGCTGTAACGACGGATTTTGGTTTGAAAAACCAGGTTGCTGCACCAGTCCTGTCCATATTATGTGCTATGCTGTCGATTTTTGACTTTGCCCTCTGAGAGTCAGGAAATTTTAGATTTTAGATTTGCGATTGTGGATTGTGGATTGTGCCAGAGTTGGCGCGATCGGGCTTTACAACCTCAGAAACCCGGTTTCTTGCTATATTTCTCGTTAATACACCCAAATTTTTCCCATAAACCCGGTTTCTTGGCCCCCCACGGGATTTTCAATTAAAGAATTGCATACTCGATTGCAGTTGAGCTCGATCTCCTACCCTAAAATTAAGTATTTATAACTAACTTTTCCTCCCCCCAACCTAAAATTTACCATCTCAAATTTAATCGATCTCCACCATAAAATTAAGTATTTATGACTAATTTTTCCTGTTTCCTCCATCTAAAATCTAAAATCTAAAATCCAAAATCTCCTCGATCCCCAGCCTTTCCCCCTGCATCCTTTGCCGCTTTCGTTTAATAAGATATGTTACAAAAAATATCTAAATATAAAGAAAAATAAACAATACTTATGAGGATTAAAAGAATATTAAAATTAAAGAGCACTCATTTATTGATATATTTTTAACAGCCTGCGATCGGGCAAAAAAATTAAGCGAATACTAGGAAGCGAGATATGGCTTACGCGCAAACCCAAACTCAATCAAAGGCTGGGTATAAAGCCGGAGTTCAAGACTATAAACTAACGTATTACACCCCGGACTACACGCCGAAAGATACAGATATTTTGGCAGCATTCCGCGTCACACCGCAGCCAGGAGTTCCCCCAGAAGAAGCTGGAGCTGCTGTGGCCGCTGAATCTTCCACCGGTACATGGACAACTGTTTGGACTGACCTCCTGACCGACCTCGACCGCTACAAAGGTCGCTGCTACGACATCGAGCCAGTCCCCGGTGAAGACAACCAATACATCTGCTTCATCGCTTATCCTTTGGATTTGTTTGAAGAAGGTTCCGTCACCAACTTGCTGACCTCTTTGGTCGGTAACGTATTCGGTTTCAAAGCTCTGCGCGCCCTGCGGTTGGAAGACCTGCGGATTCCCATTGCTTACCTGAAAACCTTCCAAGGCCCTCCTCACGGTATTACCGTTGAGCGGGACAAATTGAACAAGTACGGCCGTCCTTTGCTCGGCTGTACAATTAAGCCCAAATTGGGTCTGTCTGCTAAGAACTACGGTCGCGCCGTTTACGAAGTTCTGCGCGGCGGTTTGGACTTCACCAAAGACGACGAAAACATCAACTCGCAACCGTTCATGCGCTGGCGCGATCGCTTCCTGTTCGTTCAAGAAGCTATTGAAAAAGCTCAAGCAGAAACCGGCGAAGTCAAGGGCCACTACCTCAACGTAACCGCCCCCACCTTTGAAGAAATGATGGAACGGGCTGAGTTCGCCAAAGAAATCAAAACCCCGATCATCATGCACGACTACCTAACCGGTGGTTTCACTGCAAACACCAGCTTGGCCAAATGGTGCCGCAAAAACGGTATTTTGCTGCACATTCACCGCGCCATGCACGCCGTGATCGATCGTCAAAAAAACCACGGTATCCACTTCCGCGTACTTGCCAAGTGCTTGCGGATGTCCGGCGGCGACCACCTGCACTCCGGTACAGTTGTGGGCAAACTCGAAGGCGAAAAAGGCATCACGATGGGCTTCGTAGACTTGATGCGCGAAGACCACATCGAACAAGACCGCAGCCGCGGTATTTACTTCACCCAAGACTGGGCCTCCATGCCCGGTGTCATGCCGGTTGCTTCCGGCGGTATCCACATCTGGCATATGCCAGCTTTGGTAGAAATCTTCGGCGACGACTCCTGCTTGCAGTTCGGCGGCGGCACCTTGGGCCACCCTTGGGGCAACGCACCTGGTGCAGCAGCTAACCGCGTTGCATTGGAAGCTTGCGTCCAAGCTCGTAACGAAGGCCGCAACTTGATGCGCGAAGGCGGAGACATCATTCGCGAAGCTTGCAAATGGAGCCCTGAATTGGCTGTTGCTTGCGAACTCTGGAAAGAAATCAAGTTTGAGTTCGAGGCAATGGATACCGTTTGATGATTTTGGGTTACAGATTTTAGGTTTTAGGTCGCAAACTTGCTCTTAAGTCTTTATCTTTGAAGAAGATTTACAAGTAAGTTTGCATCTAAAATCTAAAATCCAAAATCTCAAATTTGAGGGAGCTGGGGTCAAAAATGGATCTCAAACAAGTTGCGAAAGACACCGCTAAGGTGCTGGCAAGTTACCTAACCTATCAATCCGTGCGGATTGTGGTCGCTCAGTTGAGCGAAACCAATCCTGCCCAAGCCATCTGGTTGAATGACTTTTCCACGAAGAACAAAATCCAAGATGGAGAAGCTTACATTGACGAGCTGCTGAGGGAAAATCAAGATTTAGGATTTCGGATCATGACTGTGCGAGAATATCTGGCTCACGATGTGACGGAATTTTTGCCAGAAATGGTTTGTACTGGCATTCAACAGGCGAATATGGAACACAGACGCCAGCATTTAGAGCGAATTACGCAACTTAATTGGTCTGTTTCTACCAGTCATCCTGAAGCATCAATAGATTCTGAACCGAATCTGGATAATTTGTCGAGTTAATCGATCGAGAAGTGCGATCGAACACACACCTTAGAGATACAAAAAATGAAGACTTTACCTAAAGAGCGTCGTTACGAAACTCTGTCCTATTTGCCCCCGCTGACAGACGCCCAAATTGCCAAGCAACTCCAATACATCCTCGATCAAGGCTACATTCCCGGCGTAGAATTCAACGAAAGTTCTGCTGCTGAAATGCGCTACTGGACTTTGTGGAAGTTGCCTTTGTTTGGTGCTCGCAGCGTCCAAGAAATCATGACTGAAATTCAAGCTTGCCGCCAAGAAAATCCTCAGTGCTACATCCGCGTTATGGGTTTTGACAACGTGAAGCAGTGCCAAGTGCTGAGCTTCATCGTGCACAAGCCAAACACCAGAGGCTACTAAGCTTTAACAACTCTATTTTGTAGAGAAAAGTTAGCTAAAAATTGAGGTAGGGAATTCTCCCCGCCTCATTTTTTTTTAGGGCGATGATGATTAGACTTATTAGATAAATCTTTTATTGATAGATATACCGTAGATGAAAGGCAGATAAACACATATCAACGCAGATAATTTCAAGAGAGTCTCCGAATCAAAGCAAGATGTTTCTTCTTTCTTCTTCCTTCTTCCTTCTTCCTTCTTCCTTCTTCCTTCTTCCTTCTTCCTTCTTCCTTCATCTACAGCTTACAAATAGCCTTTAAAACTTGCAGCAACAAAATTGAAGGTTCGGGTTCCATCAAGTTTAGCAAAGGCAATAGCTGATAGCTTGGGGTATTTCCCCCCTGAATATTCACGAACTGATAGTGCATTCCGTTGGTTGTCAAACCCCAGATAGTGTCTTGATATTTTAAATTTTGATAAGCATAGGTTAGCAATTGGGATAAACCCATCAATGCGTTGATTCCAGAATTTTTACTTTCAATTACCAAAACCCAAAAATATGTATCGCTTCTCATGGGCTTTATCCTGTTGACAGCCAAGATATCAAACCGTCCTTTAATGATAGTATCTTCATCTTCAATGCTAATTTCAGCGATGTCTTGTTCTAAACTAATTTTAATCGGGCGGCGGTAGAAGCCAGCCAATCGCATTAAGGGAAAGGTAGTCAGAGCTTTTACCAGTCCTTCTGAAACTCGATCCGTGGAAATATAGTCATCAAAATCATCCCTAATTTGTGTAAGTTCCTGCTGTTCGTGTTCTGTGATATCTTCAAGAGATAACAGAGAGGTAAATGAGTTAGTGTACTGCTTTTGAAAGCCGAACAGACGGTGTACTTCTGATAATGTTAGATTTTTTGCATTAATAACTGTCATAACTTTAAAACCAATTAAATCTCTATTCTAATCCTAACATATTAGGAAAAACAGGTTCGTAGTGAGGACTTTAGTTTTTTCTTCCTATGCTTTAATAAGGGACTAAAGTCTTTACTACGAACCTAATCCATCCGCTCCATTACAACTCCGTCAACTATTTCATAACCCCAACTAGAATGTCTAGCTGCAAGCTCTTTCGCCATGCCGTATTCGCCCAAACTGCAAAATTCTATTAACTGCTGAAAACCTAAACTTTTCTCGTGCTGCAATCTTTCCTGCCGCAGCTTTGCTCTTTCTGCATCCGAAGGATTTGCTCGCTCAACTCCCAGCGGATCGATATCGCTAACTCGTTTCACATTCGCCTCCTAAAAAAAAATGGATTCTATAATTTCACCATTAACAATTTCATAGCCCCATTGTGGATTAGCAGCGATTTGTTTTTCAACTATACTGCGACCGAGAGGAGTTTGGTAAGCTTTTTGTAAAGATGAAATACTGGGGATTTCGTCAGCGGTGATCTGTTCTTGTGGTTCGAGTTTTGGTGGTTCGGCGATAGTTTCAGATGTGGATTGATTCAGGGCAAATTGCGGCGCGATCGCCCCTAATTTTCGCATTACGCTATCCTTGGTGATTTGCGGTTTTTCGTTGAAGGAAGAGGGCAGATATGGTGTGTCAACGCCCTGCAGTTTTGCTTTCAGCGCATCATCAGCAATACGATCGCACTTTCGCAAAAAACCCTCCCACAAATCCTTCCCCAACACCGGATTTCTCAAGTCAGCGCGAGCCTTAGACACTGCTGCTTCCAGCGGTTCGCCCTTGTGGACGTAATACTGAATTCGCTCCTCTTCAAACGCCGGATAAGGCACTTCCGGCTCAATTTCCCAATCCCGCTTAACTTTCTGACTTTCTCCCAAAGGAATTCCCGCGATAAATTCGTCCCAAAAAGTCGAAGCTAAGCCTTTTGTCATGCTATCAATAACTTTAAAAGCCCATCCCGAAGGATTGCCAAATCCTAAGTTGCGAACTCTGGCATATTCTTCTAAAGCCCGCTGAAAGTTGTGCAATTCTTCTTGGGAATTCCAAGGCCCACTAAATTGGTAATTCGCGGTGACAGCAACGGCTATTTGCTGGCGCGGTTGTCCGAAATATTTGTCGGTTTTAACTGCACGCTGTGGGGGGGAAGTTTCCGATAATATTTCTACAGGGCGATTTGTGCGATCGCGAATTGGTTCTGTTATAGTCTCGGTGTGGTTGTTGGCAAAAAAGTTATTAAGTTTTTCCTCAAAAGCGTCAATGTCCGCCCAGAGTTCTAGGGTGTCCGTGTGGGGATTTGTGAATTTTTCTTTCAAGAGCGATCGCACTTTTAGCAACCCTCTCGCGATTTCTTGTTCTTCAGGACTTAAACCCGTGGCTTTTTCAATTTCGTTGCTGTTAGTTTTCACCCCTTCGCTAGAGTTGGAATGTTGCGCTTGCCATTGCAATAATTGGCAAAGAAAAATACTCGCACCCACTCCGCCGGTAATTTGGGCGAGTTTGGGATAGTAGATAGCGGGATTTCCTAAATTTCCTAAAAATATTCCTATTTTCATTTGATAAATTCCTAATTTTCTTGAATCCTAGGGTAGCAGTCGGCCTATCTTACCTAATATTAGAGTGTGCCAAATAACACGTTACCTCAACTAAACCAAGATTGAGAAACTTAAGATTTTCTTTAAGCTTCTGTCTATTCCAGACGGAATAAAGATTCTAGAGCAAAGACGGGGATCGCATATTCGATCGCCTGATTGACAGAACAGAATTAAGCGTAATAATAAATTATTTACTGTACCCATCCTCCCAAAATGAATCCAGAACGCCAAGAAGCTTATTTGAACTTGATCGAGCGAGTGCTCACCTGTCCTAACGGCCAAGAACCAGAGGTTTTAAGTTCCTGTTCCCATTTAATAGATGCCGGATTTGTGCAGATGCTAATCCAGATATCAGCTTCAATGGCCGGGGAAGGAGACAGAGATACTGCCAATTTTTTAGTGCAACTGGCTCGTTTGCTGGGGAAATCTTTGGGATTGTCGCCGGATTTAGTGCCGGCTGGGTACAGCAGCGCACAGGGGTAGATCGAAGTCCGCGCGACCTAGCCATCCCTCTTTATAAATCGCCTCGTTTTGTTTCAGAAAATCGGGGCAATTTTAACTGCATCAATGGCTTTACAGTTGATATTCCAGAGGCTCGCAAAAATCATTTACTCCAGTTTTAAATACATAAATAATCACGGAAGTTACCAAAATTTTAGGACAAATTTTTGCAGCGACTAAATCTCTAAATGCTGCATTCAATTGTCCGTTTGTCAACTCTTCTTTAACCTCAGATTTGCAGATAGCAACGCGGCATCTTTTGGCCAATCCGTCCAGCCACTTTTCCGAAATGTTCGGTTCTTGTCCGGCTTGAATTGCCAGAGATATTGCTGCATCTTCGATATTCCCTTCGCAATCTTCGATTTCGTCGAGGGCTTTTAGGGCTTCGGGATATTCGGCTAATTGCGATCGAAATTGGGCAATTTCTTGTGAAGTAATAATCACCATAAAATTTTAGTTTGTGCTTTGTTGACTGGAGAAGTTTAGGAGTTAAATTATATATTATAGCATTTTTTTGATTGATGTTGAGATTGGGCGATCGAACTTAATTATATTGTCACCTGAGATTTGGTACTTCGCAATAGTCCGAATCGGCTTTTAACCCCAGTCGGAAAGCGAAAGTCCTCCCTGGGAGGACTGATTTTAAAATTGATTTGTTTCGTCTGTCATTACGAAGGTCGTGAAGCAATATCACAGAGCAGGCGATAAATTTGTCATTGACAGAAAGCGGCGCTAAAATAGGTTGGCAGAACTCATATTTTTCGGGAGTTAGGAAAAATGACAACCGTTACTTTAAACTTAGATAGTGTCGAACTAACAGATGAACAGTTTTACCGTTTGTGCCAGATGAATCGAGATTGGCAATTTGAACGGACTGCTAAAGGAGAAATCATCATTATGTCACCAGTAGGCGGAGTCAGCGGCAATCGAGAAGCCGATTTAATTGGCTTAGTTTGGATGTGGAATCAACGAACGCAGCTAGGGAGAGTGTTTAGTTCTTCGACAATTTTTAGGCTGCCAAATAACGGAGACCGTTCTCCCGATGCGGCTTGGGTTAGCTTGGAAAGATGGTCGGCTTTGACAGATGAACAAAGGGAGAAGTTTCCGCCGATTTGCCCTGATTTTGTGATAGAATTGCGCTCGCGGACAGATGCGCTGCGGCCGCTTCAGGAGAAAATGCAGGAATATATCAACAGCGGTTTGCGCTTGGGTTGGCTGATTAATCCTCAAGACGAACAAGTGGAAATTTATCGCGCTAATTGCGAGGTGGAGATTGTACATTTTCCGGTGAGTTTGTCGGGTGAAGATGTGTTGCCGGGATTTGTTTTGAATTTGCCGATGGTTTGAACGGGAATTGGGAACCAGCAATGGGAATCGGATCTTGAAATCGCTTCTACAAAAACAAAGTCCGCGCAACGCGAGACTGAAGATTAGATTAAATTTTTACGGTTTCCAATGGGATTTTTTTCGGACAAATATCATCGTCGTACCAACCAGTCAAAGCCACCGCTAAAGCATCCGCCGCATCGTCCGGTTTCGGAATATAAGCCAACTCTAACTCCCGCGCTACGGCCTCTTGTACTTCAGATTTATCCGCATTACCGCGCCCAGTTAATGCTTTTTTGATTTGCGCTGGGGTAAACTCGAACAGCGGCACTCCACACTGCGCTAATACTAGCGTCAAAACGCCCCGCGCTTGGGCTACGAGTATGGTATTTCCCATTTTGTAAAAGAACAGTTTTTCAGCAATTGCCAAATCTGGTTTTATTTGTTCAATTACCTCGTGCAAATCATCATAAATTGTTTTCAACCGCTGTCCCATTTCCTGTTTGGGCGTTGTTTTAATTACGCCGCAATCAATCATGGAAACAAAGTTTTCATCTTGTTTTCCGGGGATGATTTGACAGCAAATAGCCCCGTAGCCGAGATTTGCTAAGCCCGGATCTAATCCTAAAATTCGTTTTTCCATTGCAGAAATTAGTAATTGGAAATGGGGAATGAGGCATTAAAAATTTGGGAAATGTTTCATCACCACCAATTACCAATTACCAATTATTAATTATTCCTCAGTTGTTTCTAGGCCGAATACTCGATCGAACACTTTAGTCACTTTATAGCCCGAATCGATCGATTCTAGCGGGTCTTTCCGCAATCGGTGCCGCAAACACAGGGTCATCACCCTGCGAATATCGTCTACAGTGACCTCTGTGCGACATTCTAGGGCGGTGAAAGCTTTGGCGGCCCGATTTGTGACTAAATCGCCCCGCAGTCCGTCTACGTCCAATTCGGCGCAGACTTGGGAAATTTTGACTCGCAAATCGCGATCGATAGTTACGGATTTTAGCCTTTCCTGGGCTTCCACCAATTTCTCCTGCATATCGTCTTGTTCGTGCTGATATTTCGCGAGAAACTCTGAGGGATTTTGGTCAAAACTCGATCGCTGTTCGACAATTTCTACTCTTAAATTGGGGTCTTTGACAGTCCGAATTTCGGCGTGCATTCCGAATCTGTCGAGCAATTGCGGCCGCAATTCTCCTTCTTCTGGATTCCCGGAACCGATGAGAATAAACTTAGCCGGGTGGCGGATCGAAATGCCTTCTCTTTCGACAGTGTTCCAACCGCTAGCTGCGGAGTCGAGCAAAACATCGACTAAATGATCGTCGAGCAAATTGACTTCATCGACGTAAAGAATGCCGCGGTTAGCTTTGGCTAACAGGCCTGGTTCAAAAGCTTTAACTCCTTCGGCCAAAGCTTTCTCGATGTCGATCGTACCGCAAACTCGGTCTTCGGTAGCGCCGAGCGGCAAGTCTACCATTTGGACTTTTTTGCGGGCGATCGGCATTGTACCGTGATGCAAAGTGCGATCGCGCACCTCATCGCTCATAAAATCCGGATCGGTGGGATGACTGTTAAAAGGATCGTCAGCCACCACCTCAATTTCTGGCAGCAAGTCAGCGAGGGCGCGGATTGTGGTAGATTTGCCCGTACCGCGATCGCCCATAATCATCACTCCGCCAATTTTCGGATCGATGACATTCAACAGCAGCGCCAGTTTCATCTCCTCCTGGCCAACAATTGCAGTGAAGGGAAAAACAGCGCGGCGGGCTGCGGTAACGGTTGGCAGAGCGCCCGCATTTACGGTATTGCTGACTTCGGCAGTAGGACTCACAGGATAACTCAAAATATAATAATTGCTTGTTTATTGTAAGGGATAACCGATTTTAGATTTTAGATTTGCGATTTTAGATTAACGTATTTCTGTCATTTGGAAGGTAGTGAAGCAATCTCAAAGCCTTGCTACACCGTCATAATGCGTCCCTGACTGAGAAGCCGAATTTTTGGGCAAAACTGGGCTATAGCTTTTAATCCCGGTAAAAAACCTGGTTTCTGTGGGAGTGCAGGGGCCTTAGCTGGGGCGGGCGGGGACTGGTGAAACCGGGTTTGATGGATGAAAATCTTCTCTCCTCTTGAAGGAGGCAGGAGTTGAAAGACAGGAGGCAGGAGGTTGGCAATTGGAAGAGGATTCAGACCCCTCCCAATTTCTGATCCCCTTTAAAGGAGAGGCTTGTACCGACTTAGGGGCAAGGGATTAAGAAAAAATCCTCCTGCCTCCTGCCTTCGGAGGCAGAAGCGGAGGTCACAGATTAGGTAAAAAACCAGGTTTCTGCGGTACTGATGCGTCCAAGACTGAAACTGCTGGGCGATCGTATTGAAAGATGTAATAATACTTTGCACCAACGTGTTTCTCGTCTCGCAAGAAAGACTCTTTCATTTTCTAAAAAATTAGACAATCATATTGGTGATATTTGGTATTTTATCCATCATTACAACTATGTTTTGAGCCAATAACCATATCACTACATATTTATTACTACCTGACTAATAACCAATGACGAACAACCAATAACCAATGACGAACAACCAATAACCAATGACGAACAACCAATAACCAATGACTAACAACCAATAACCAATAACCAACAACCAATAACCAATGACCAACAACCAACAACCAATAACCAATAACCAATAACCAATAACCAATAACCCACAACCAACAACCAATAACCAATAATCAACAATCAATAACTAATAACCAATAACCAATAACTAATAACCAATAACTAATAACCCACAACTACCACTGCGGCTCAGAAGCCATCAAAGCAGTCGCAGCCTCGCTCGGTAAAGGCTTAGCAAAAAAATAACCTTGACCGTATTCGCAGCCGATCGCCCTTAACCGAGCTAATTGTGCCGCCGTCTCCACACCCTCAGCAATCACATCCATCCCCAAAGCGTGAGCCAGAGCGACAATCGTCCGCACGATCGCCACATTTTCCCCCTCGCTTTCGAGCTCCATCAGCCCCACAAACGACTTATCAACCTTCAAAGTATCCGTAGGAAACCGACTCAAATAACTCAACGACGAATAACCAGTACCAAAATCATCAATTCCCAACTTGACATTAAGCGCTTTCATCTCCTTTAAAACCGCGATCGCCGACTCCACATCATCCATCACCACACTCTCAGTAATCTCCAACTTCAAACTCTGACCACTCAAACCCGTTGTTCCCAAAATAGCCCGAATGCGATCGATCAAATCCGGCTGAGCAAACTGCTTCCCAGATAAATTTACACTCATAATCAAAGGTCGATCGAAATCAAACATTCCCTCCCACAGCCGCAACTGCCGGCAAGCCTCCTCCAACACCCACTCGCCCAGCGGCACAATCGCCCCCGTTTCCTCAGCCACCGGAATAAACTTAACCGGCGAAATCAAGCCCCGCTGCGGGTGCTGCCAGCGCACCAAAGCCTCAAACCCAATAATCCTGCCGCTGGCCAAAGACACAAACGGCTGGTAGTAAAGCAAAAACTCCCGACGTTTTACAGCCATCCGCAAATCCGTCTCCAACTGCAACCTCTCCAACGCCAAATCGTGCATCGCAGCATTAAACACCTGATACCTTCCCGTTCCCAAAGCCTTAGCCCGGTACATCGCCGTGTGAGCGTCCCGCAGCAAGTGTTCCGGCTGTTGCCCGATCGCCAGTGCGGGTTCGCCGCCCACCGCAATCCCGATGCTAGCGGTGACAAACACTTCCTGGCCTCCGAGTTCAAAAGGCACAATTAAAGCTTGGTGAATGCGATCGGCCAAATCCACCGCACTCTGGGCATCAACATTCCTCACCAAAATGGCAAAATCGTCACCCCCCACCCGCGCCACAGTATCCGCCATGCTGACACTCGCCTGCAACCGCACCACCACCGCCATCAGCAACTCATCCCCCACCAAATGACCCAAAGAATCATTAATCACCTTAAATCGGTCTAAATCCAAAAACAGCACCGCAAACAGATAGCTGCGGTGGTGCCTAGTATTGACGATCGCCCGGCCCAAACACTCTACAAATAAATCCCGATTCGGCAAACCAGTCAGAGAGTCGTGAAAAGCATCGTAAAGCTTCCTGTAAGCGCTCAACCCCGCACCTGTCACCACCAAACCCACAGCCGGCGACACCAGCGGCACCCACCCACCCTCAGTAAAAATCAAAAAACTAATCCCCAACAGCCCCACCAAAGCCGCACCCACAACCAATCCCGCCCGCAATGGGTGGTGAATCCGCCAAGCCACAAGCCCGCCCAGCACCGCCCAAGCAGCGTTCCACAGAATTTCTGCCCATTCTGGCCACACCCAAAACACCGATCGCCCCTGCAAAACAGCAGTCAATATTTGGCTGAGCATTTGAGCGTGCAGCAACACCCCCGGCATTTTCGGATTTTGCTTTTTAACCGGGCTGTAGGGCGTGAGAAACACATCTCTGGTACTCGGTGCAGTCGTCCCGATCAGCACAATCTTGTCCTTTACCCAACTCGGATCAATTTCGCCCTTCAATACCTGCAGGATACTGACTTGTCGCGCCACCCCAACAGCAGAACGGTATTTGAGCAGAATTTGGTAGCCTCTGGCATCGAGATTTGCATAGCCACCGCTGTCAGATTTTAAAGGCACAAATTCTGCTTTCCCCCAGTTGATTTGATGGGGATTGACACGGCTATCTGTCGGCTGCAGCTTGTCCTTGAGATACAGCGAAGCCACTTGCAAAGAAAACGAGGAAGCAGCAGTATTGTCGGGTTTCGCGACTGAGAGCAAACTGCGGCGCACCACACCGTCTGCGTCTAGCACGAAGTCGTTAAAACCCACCCGATCCAGCGGCATCCCCGGAGGGGCAGGCACTCCCCCACTGTCTGAATCGTTCAATTTAGTAATCGCCACCAGATTCGGCGCCTTGAGCTCCGCCAGCAATTCTTGGTGTCCGGGGGCTTGAGGCAAATCGCGGTACAAGTCCAAACCGATGACTTTTGGCTGGTACTTTTGGAGTTTTGTCAAGGTTTTGGCGATCGCCCCGTCGGAAATCGGAAACCTCCCCAGAGTTTGAATATCCGCCTCAGAAATTCCCACTACCAGCATCCGCGGATCTGGGCCCGCATCCGGCTCCAAGCGCACCAACGAGTCAAAAGTTCCCAATTCCAAGCTTTGATACCACCCCAACCGCCGAACTCCCGTATTCAGCAGCGTTACAGTTGCGCCCGCCAACAAAGCAGGCAAAATCTTGACCCGCCGGCCTTGAGAACTCCGGTTCAGGCCAGTTGCCAGAGACATTACAGAACAAAGATTTCGAGAAAATTTGGCAGTCACAGCAAACATATACGGGTGCAAATAAAGCTAACCACAAGTTTGTTCTTACAGAATTGAGCTTATTATGAGATTGAGTATAATTTTTTCAGAACTTGTGCCGAAACCGAGTTTATGTAAGCTAATTAATCGATTTGGCAAAGTATTTCTCGGATGGGAAACTAGGTTTGAATCGTATCTGCCGAAAAGTGCTGTCTGGGATTCCTCCGTTTCCCCAAGTTTCCACAAGCGTTAAAATTTAGTCGATCGAACTTTCTGGATATTTTTGAGATTATGGCCAATCAACTTCCGATTCCGGTGATTGTTAACGGTGCTGGCGGCAAGATGGGCCGCGAAGTAATTAAGGCGATCGCCAGTGCTAGCGACATGACCTTATTTGGCGCTGTAGACCGCTCTCCTGAGTCCCTCAACGCCGATGCGGGAGAATTAGCCGGGTGCGGCCCGTTAGAAGTTCCCATCACCGACGACTTGCAAGGAATGCTGGCCTTAGCCGCTCAGGAAAAGCAGTTAGGCGTGATGGTGGACTTTACGCACCCTTCGTCAGTTTACGAAAACGTGCGATCGGCTATTGCCTACGGTATACGGCCCGTAGTAGGTACTACCGGATTGAGTACCGCACAAATTCAAAACCTAGCGGAATTTGCCGACAAAGCCAGCATAGGTTGTTTGATTGTACCCAATTTCTCGATCGGCATGGTGCTGCTGCAACAAGCCGCCGTCACAGCATCTCAATATTTTGAACACGTAGAAATTATCGAACTCCACCACAATCAAAAAGCCGACGCTCCCAGCGGCACAGCCATCCAAACCGCCCAAATGCTAGCAGAAATGGGGAAAACGTTCAATCCCGCCCAAGTAGAAGAAACCGAAAAATTGCCCGGTGCCAGAGGCTCTTTAGCCGACGAAGGAATTCGGATTCACAGCATCCGTTTACCCGGTTTAATTGCCCACCAAGAAGTAATTTTTGGCGGCCCTGGTCAAGTTTATACATTACGACACGATACCAGCGATCGCGCTTGTTATATGCCCGGAGTTTTGTTATCAGTGCGAAAAATCATAGAATTGCGATCGCTCGTTTACGGATTAGAAAAAATCCTGTAATTAGTTGTCAGTTGACAGTTGTCAGTTGACAGTTATCAGTAGTCAGTTGATAGTTATTATTGGTTTCGACAATCGCCTTAAACATTTGATGAATCTCCCTTATGGTCAAGTCTAGAACCCCCTAAATCTCCCTTAAAAAGACGAACTTCGATCTGAATTTTGTCCCTCCTTATTAAGGGGGGCTAGGGGCGATAGAGTTATTGTAGGGTGATTAGTTTATTCCTTCTTCCCTCTTCCTGATGACATTGGACGGAAAGCTCAGCGAGGACAGCACTAATAACCAATAACCAATAACCAATAACTAATAACCAATAACCAATACCCAATAACTAATAACCAATAACCAATAACCAATAACCAATAACCAATAACCAATAACCAATAACCAATAACTTCTTCCCTCGGACCTCTTCCGACGGACTTACATCCGTTACATCCGTTACATCCGTTACATCCCGTACATTGCTCGTTGCCGAACTTCCTTCTTCCCTCTTCCTATGCTAATTCCCTTAACCCGCGAAACATTTCAAGAACTAATTCCCGCCGTCGCCACCGGAGTGCAATACAAATATATGTGGGGAAAACCCCCCGACTTTCTCAGGCGAATGTTAATCTCAGCAGTCAGCGTAATTTTGGTGCTAGTCATCTATAGCTTCGTCGGTTCCGATGTCGGGCCCCTAGTTTTAATTACCGGATTAATCGCAGGTTTGTACTGGCTGTGGGGCCCGATTTTGTGGGCAAGTTTGCGGAATGCACAATGCCGCAAACATAAATATTGTGGTTTTTGGCAAGGACGAATTTTGGATATTTATATCACAGATGAAATCACCAGTCAAGAAGAAACAGTCAATCAAAAAGGACAACTCGTAATAATCGACAACCTAGAACCCCGAATCAACTTAGAAATTGGTGACAAAACCGGATTTACTACCACACTGCGAGCCCCCTTACGCAAAGAACATCAGGGAATTGTTCCCGGCCAAGCAGCATTAATGTTAATCATGTCAGATATAGAAGACTTGGGTACAATTGCCAAAGTTTCCGACATTTACATTCCCAGCCGCGACGTGTGGGTAAGCGACTATCCTTATTTACGCAGAGATTTGTTTGTAGAAATGAGCCAGCAAATTAAAAAAGGTAGAAAAAAAGGGCGGGATACCAACAATCAAAACAGAGAAGTCAAAAGACGAACCGCCGATTATTAAACAACAAATTCCCCAACCCCAGCCACCCAGAAACCGGGTTTTTCTCCCAAACATTCACCACCCACCCTAAACCTCCATAAAAACCCGGTTTCTTCAGCCCCAGCCACTCACCCAGAAACCGGGTTTTTACTCCGAAAACCTGTAGTTTCTCTCGCTGATAGCTGAGGCCAGATTGCGGGTTTAAAGCCCAAGAAATTAGAGTATCTGGAAAGTCAGACAATTGAGATGCCGCCGCGCGCTGTAGAGTATACTCGATTGCCGATCGATCTGGAAAATCGGCAAAATACGATCGCCATTAATGCCCAAAATTACACAGATAAATTAAATGAAATAAGTCTTGACATCAAGTCTCAAAAAACTTATAATGATAGTGATGCTAATTTGAGCTTCCTAGAATTATTCAGCAAAAAAAATTGCCCGCAGTTCAGCGAACAAATCAAATTTGACTTAGGCTATTTCAAACACGGCATCGGCTTGCTAGACAAAGCAATGGAAGCAATTCGAGGCCTTGTGGCGATCGAAGAAGCTTATCGCGACGCAAAATTAGAAGCAACAATTCAAATAGTAGGTTTTGGTTTAGGAGTTGTGGGCGTAGTGGCTGGTGGCGCTCCTTATCTGATCGAACAAGACGCGCCCGATCGCAAATTTTACTGGCCGTTACTAACCAATGTAGAAATTCATCCTTTTGTTTTGGTACTGTTGATTAGTTTGGGTGCTGGTGGTGCAGTCTGGTTTGTCTTGATGTTTGGTGTCAAATTCAAGCATCTACTAGCTAAAATCAAGCAGCAGTTGCCACCTTCATAGGGTGGTGTAGGGTTTGTCGGGTGCGCCGCCCTCAGATGCGCGATCGATCCTTGCAGATTGTAGGGGGCGACGCACCTTACTCTGACGCTACTGTGAGGTGCGATCGCTCCCACAATCATGACTGAGGACTAATGACTGCCGACTACTCGATCAACTGTTCCCCTCTTGGCCGTAGGCTTGCCAAGCCAAATCCACCAACCCGTTCATAATCGCCACAGCCACCACCGCCGAACCCTTGCGCCCCTCAATCCGAATGTGAGGAACCATCGAATCGTTCAGTCGCGACTTCGCCACATCAACCCCCACAAACCCAGAAGGAGTCCCAATCACCAAAGCTGGTCGAATTTCCTCAGCCTCAATCAAATCAACGAGGGCCGACAAAGCAGTTTGAGCCTGGCCGACGACAAAAATCCCTTCAGGATAGCGTTTAGCCAAAGTTTCAATCCCCCAAGCCGCCCGCGTCTTTTCCTTTTGAGGGCGCGTCAAAGCCTCCATCGAACAATAAACCGGATTAGCAAAGGTACTTTGAATTTGTGGAGTAATGCCCACCTGAACCATCGGTACATCTACTACGATCGTAGTTCGAGCAGCCAAAGCCGCCGCCCCGGCTTGCAAAGCCTGATCGGAAAAACTAATTAAAGACTTGTACTCAAAATCAGCAGTCGCATAGATCACGCGCCGGACTATTTCGTACTCCGCCGCTGAAAAACCGTGGTCGCCAATTTCGCTATCGATTAATCCCAGACTCTGGGCATCGCTTACGTGCCATTCCATTTGTTGGATAGCTGTCGCCTGTGAATTATCAAGTATCAGCTTACCAGCTTTTTGTCAGAACGGAAGGAAGAAGTCATTAGTCATTAGTCATTAGTCATTAGTGCTGTCCCCCCCGAGCTTTCCGTCCAACGTCCAACGTCCAACGTCCAACGTTATTAGTGCTGTTCCCCCGAGCTTTCCGTCCAACGTCATCAGGAAGAAAAAAGGAAGAAGCAGTCTAATCAAGGGTTTCAAAAATTACGCAGGGTGTCTAGAAACCGGGTTTTTTCACAGCAATACTTCGTTACAGCCGACAAAAAAGCTAAAAAACCCGGTTTCTTTGGACTTGCGCGCGAGGCTGAGAAACCGGGTTTGTTGACGAGTTAACTTCGTTGCCGCCCCCAGATTCCATAAAAAACTCGGTTTCTAAAAGTCACGCTATTGACTGATGACTGATGACGTTCGATCGCGGGGACAGCACTAATGACTGATGACTAATGACGAATGACTGATGACTCCTAAAAAACTAATTTTCCTCAGAAGGAGACTTGCCCAAAACCGGAGTTAAGAATGCTACCAAAGCCCCGATCGCAAAACCGGCCACATTTCGAGTCAAAGGCAACCAGTCAGAAGTCCGAGTCACCACAGGCCCAATTCCGAAAGCTAAAAACAGAATCCCCCACAGCGGCGAAAAAATCAGCGCCCACTGCCAAGCCACAAGCTGTCCGGGTTTCCGGGGCTGAGCGGCAAACCCGCAGATCACCCCGCCGAGCACCGATGAAATTAATGTCAGAACCCACTGTTCCCTCGGCAAACCGGGAACCACGCGACACCCCCCCTGACGCAAACAGCCTTGTATCGACTCTAAAGATTCAATGATCGATCGATCTTCGCCATTTTCCCGGACAAAAAACTGATTGCCGTAGCGAGTTTGCAGTTCCACCCAAAAACTGCGCGGCAGCAGCGGATACAGCGAGTCGCCGACATTAAAATTGAGCAAATTGCCCCCTCGGGGGTCAGCAACTAGCAACACGCTCTTGCTATCCAAGCCCCAATAACTTTTGACAGCTAAACCGGGCGTGCGATCGTACTGAGTCAGCACTCGCAGCTTCCAGCCGGTTTCCGTCTCAAATTCATTTAAATTTTTTGCCAAATCCTCTTCTTCAATATCCGTAAGGGCTTTAGCTAGGTCAATGATTGGTGTCTGAATTTCTGGCAACAAATCGGGATTGTTGAAAGCGTGGGCTGCAGGTGCGATCGTCCACAGGGACAAAGCCAGGAAAAAGGCAGCAGCAGAGGCTAGAAATTTGCGGGGGAAAAGCTGTGACATAGGAATTTCTAATTCAGGTATCAATGGTAGCTGGCGGTCTTAACCAAGGGATAAGAGAAAACTAATATTTCTTTACAATTATTTACTTTACAGGAAGGCGAGAGCAAGGGGAAGAGTTGGGGGAAGAAAGTTTGCGATCGGGGAAGGGGCTGACAATTAACTGTAGAGGCGCGCGATCGGGGGCCAACGGTCATTAAACAAGAGCTCGATTTCCTGACGGGGCGAGTATCTTGGGTTGTCCGTCTCCTTCTATTTTCATCTAAGGTGCGATCGCAGTTCCGTTAATTGATCGGGACTTACGCATCGGGGCCCGTGCGAAACCGGGTTTTTTTAGGAGAATACTTCACGGAGAGCAGCAGATGAGGTAAAAAACCCGGTTTCTTTGGTAGGAGTGCGTCCCGGACTATTAATAATAGAAGCCGATCGTAACAAAGAGAGACCGTATGTGCGATCGGTTATTTAAGTATTTTCCTGCCTCAAAAAACTTACCTTCATAAAAATTCAGCATAAACACAAAAACTCTCAGTCAATATACGGGAAATCAAACAGACTACCAACACCCAAAAAAAATATGAAATTCTGTATTTTTCCGAATATATTTATAATCGAGTCAAGCCGATAATGATGAGTAACCGCTGAAGAATGAATTAAAAGAAATTAACCATTTCTCAAGGAGTGCAAGCGAGTGCCTTTAACAGACCCGATTGGAGAACCTTTAATAGAAGTGGAATCCTTAATTCCCGGACTTGCCCCAACTTTCGCCCCACAACTGCCGGGAATTCCGACTCACAAAACCTTATTATATCAAACTCCCGGCTCTTCTGAAAACTCCGAACAACCTAACTTAATAGAAACCGCAAAGCCGCCACAATCCGAATTCAGTCGAGCCGAAACCGATGCTTTTATTACTAACAAAGCCTCCGATATTCACAGCATACCTTCTGCTACCATCAGCGAGCTCAGAACTAACAGCAACCCCAGAGATGCAGCAAATTCTGAAATTGACCCCCTAATTGGTAAACTCGACTCAGACTCAGGAGATTCCCTGACCAACCCGAATCCAATAACCTCACCCGTTATAACTACATCCACAACGAGCGAAAAAGCTTCTCCCAAAACACCATTACCCGCAACCCCTGAAACAAGTTCAAAACCCGAAGATAAAAAAACACCCTTATCGTCAGAGGCTACACTCAAAAGCGAATCAGAACCCAACAAAACATCACCTGCAACTGCATCAACCATAATACCAGATCGCAGTACAACTTCATCAGAAAAATCCGAAACTATTGCATTAACAAATTTAACCGAAACTATTGCGGCTAGCCCAAACATACCCTCAACCGATAAAACCTCTACAGACAAACAGTCCCCAGTTGCCAAAGCTGACGACAAGATAGACTCAGACAAGCAATCTCAAAACTCCACAATTGTGGAGAAAACCAACTCAGGCGAACCATCTCGTACTGCCGAAGTTTCCGACAAAATAGACTCCGATAAAACAGCTCCAATTCCTTCAACTTCCGAAACAAAAAACTCAGAGAAACAGCTTCCACTTGCCGAAGCTAGCACCCTGATAGACTCAGACAAAAAATCCCCAACAGTCGATGCAATACCGACCGAAAAACCCACTTCAGATTCTCAAGAACCGCTGACAACACAGCCCCCAACAGCCCCATTAATTCCACCCGCATCTAACCCTGTTTTACCTGACACTAATATCAACCCAGAAGTCAACTCAACCGATTCCACAAACCCAGTACAAACTGCCAGTCAAGCTTTAGCTGACAAACAGAATGATTCCGAAAAAGTTGACCCATTAAAAACCGAACCTGCTGCAATACCAAAAACAGCAGCCAGTGAAAATGTAGCGGTGACGACAGCGACAGCAGTTCAAACCCCAGAAAAATCTCCGAACAATACTGACTCAGTTTCGGAACTTAAACAGCCAGTTCAAACAGAATCTATTGTCAATCAATCAGCAGATGCTGAATCAATTAAAACCGACCAAACTGCAACTGCAAGCATTTCTCAACCCCCCGCAGAAACAGAGTCAGTTATCGCTCCACTTGCGTCACAATCTCCTGCCAAAACAGACTCGCTTGTCTCTAATGTTGGCGAACAATCACCAAAAGAAACCCACTCCAATGTTTCTACCGCATCCGAACAATTGCCAACAAAAAACAAGTCGATTATTACCGCAGAAATCAATTCTGGTACGGTGGTTCTGGACATCCCTGTCGCTCAAATAACAGGAGAACTTGAAACCGAACAACTGCCCACAAAAAACGAGTCAATTATTGCCGTACCCGAAGCGGATGATACGGTTGAACATAATATCCCTGTCGCTGAAATAACAGCAGAATTAGAAACCGAACAATTCCCAACAAAAACAGATTCGCTAGCTCCCGCAGAATTCACTGCTGGTACAATAAAACTGGATATTACTGTTGCCTTCATAGCAAAACTTGAAACCGATCAAACCCCAGCTATTACTGTTAATTCTCTCGAATCAGACTCGCTAATTTCCAACTCGAATCAACACATACAAACCGATAATTCAATACCAGCACTATTCTCAAATCCATCAGAAACAACAGCAGGTACGGCACTGATAGCCGAAGTCGAAACAACCGTTTCACCCTCAACTCTTAAATCCCCACCCGAACCGACTTCAAACAATTATAATAGCAATTCAAATCCAACAGAAACTGTCGCTGTTCTACCTGCGGATTCTGATACTGAAATTGCGCCGGAATCCGCAGAGATAACCAGCGGTTTGCTAGCGTCAGTAACCGAAAAATCTGCTCTCTTCTCAGACGATATTGCAGAATATCAGCCCAATTCAACACAGGGTGCTGGCAACTTCCAAACCAATACCAATCCCCCAAGAAATTTATCAATAACAACAACAGCCAATTTACCAATCCCCGGGACTTTTCTTGTAGATAACCAAGGAAAAGTCAGATTCGACTATGTATTTGACGGCGGCGGCTACGAAGGCGAACTCGGCATTTTCAGCCTGGCTGGAATGTCCGCATTTATACCCGGAACTCCAGAATTCATTGCCGAAGCATCCCGTAGAGTTTTAAGCAATTCCACAAACGGACACATTGTAATTAGCGACAGCATAGAAGGGGCAAAATTCACCGGTGCGATGCCCTTCGACGGAGACTGGGACAGCGGCGAATATCAGGGTATCAAAACTTTCTCCATGCTACCAGGCGACACGTTTGCCGTCATGTTAGTCCCCAATGGTACAGTACAGTCATCGCTTCAATCCTCATATTCGGGAAATTTGTTCCCCGAAAATCGTCCCTTATTTAGTATCGCCACAGCCAATCCCAACGATACCGCTCATCTGCTACAAATAGCCGACATTACCGGCAGCGGCAACACCTTTGCCCTGGAAGATATGTCGCCTCCTAACTCGGACAGAGATTACAATGACCTAATCTTTAAAATTAGTGGCGCAACAGGAAACGCACCCCTGCTAGATACAGTCATCAATCCTGACAGAGAATGGCGCAATACGACTCTAGGACAACAATTGCTCGCCGAAGCCAATCCCCCGAATTCTGACAACAATCCGCCCGTTGTTTCACCAACAAGCACTCGGACTTATACAGAATTAGAGACAACTATTTCATTAGACAATCTTGCCACAGATGCAGAGGGCGACCCCCTAACAATTAGCGTCCAGGGTCCAGTAAACGGCACAGTAATTTTCAATCCCTTAACGAACAAAGCATCCTTTAAACCAGCAACTGGTTTCTCTGGAATTGCCAGCTTTGATTTCCTTGCCAGCGACGCTTTTGGGAGTTCAACGCCCGCGCGGGTGACAGTCAATGTCAGCGACGTTCCGCTGCTGAATCTAGATTTTGTGAAGCGAAATCCGAGCCTCAATGCAGGAGAAAATACGGAATTAGTTGTGCTCGGAGATTTTGCCGACCAAAAAGGTGTAGTGCTGCCAGATTCTTATCTAACTTACACTTCATTCAATCCAGAAGTAGCACCAATTGATCCAACAGGGAAAGTGACAGGTTTGGTCAACGGCACTTCAATTTTGAGCGCGAGTCGCAACAACCTGCAAGCAGTCACCCCAATCCGAATTGGGACGATGCCAGCACCCACAACAGACGCTCAACTGCATCAGATACTAGCCGAACTATACGGACTAGACCCATACCCAGATGCCGTCTCCCTATCTGTTGGTGCAACCCGAAAACTCTCCCTCGGCTTGAACCCTGGGTTGAGCGAGGTCAACTTAACCGCAGCCAGTACGGGTACGCGCTATTTTAGCAACAACAGCAACATCTTGAGGGTCAGTCCCGACGGCACTATTACAGCAGTCGGCGTTGGCGATGCTGCGGTGACTGCGATTTACGGTGCAGCAGAAGCAACAATTCCAGTGCGAGTAGAAGCGCCGCGAAGCGGGCCTGCAACCGTGGGGGCTGCTGGCGGCGTCGTCCTCTCAAGCGACGGAGAACTTATGGTGATGATGCCTCCCGGCGCTTTGAACAGCGATACAAATGTCAGCATTGCCTCAAAAAATCGTTCCGAGTTATCGCTGCCAGTCCCGACTGGATTTGAGTTTGCCGGGGCTTTTAATTTGAACTTTGGCGATAACTCTCTGGAACAGCCCGTTCAATTAGCGGTGCCAGCACCAGAGGGCTTACCTGCGGGAACTGAGGTCTACTTCATGCGGAAGGGTGCGTTACCGGATGAAACTGGTGTCTGGAAACCAATCTGGCTTCAAGAAGAATCTGGTGTAGTTGGGGATGACGGCACGATTCGTACCTCTTCGCCACCCTATCCAGGGGTTGTCAGGCCAGGCGAATATATGGTTGTCTATTCAAGTCCAACTGGCAGTGCCACATTAGTTAAAGGCAAGCTAACCATTAACTATGATTTCCCCCTAGCATTTTTTGGCATCATTGACCCCTTGGGGGGTATCGGTCAGTTAATAGATCCAAGCAACTTTGTCACCAATTTTGGGTTTACAGTTTCTGACGACATCTCTTCAGTCAAAGTAATCGCGATCCCTAAAGTCGGATTGCCAATAGTTACTGAGTTGGGCGTCCAACGAAACTCAAACGGCGTTGCGACTTTGGAAGCCAACCTAAATATACCAACACCAGCAGCTTCCAATTCCGCAGCCGCACCTAAACTTCAAGCAGCCTCTCTGAAGTTCAAAGACGAAAACAATCAACCCTTTGAGGGTAACGAACCGATTCTTTTCCTCAAAGCCAGTAACGTTCTGGCGAACAATTTGGGCGATCCTTTGGGCAGCCGGATCGAAGACTTAGTTGTTAAATTCTACGTTGGCGATCGCGTTTACGAGCAGGCAGTATTGCCCAACCTTAGCGCAACTTTGGGAGACAACCAGTTTGAAGTGGCAGTTAAAGTACCTAATACTGTAGTTTTGGGCGAGTCTTACATTTCCTTATCCAGACGGCAGAATCAACTGGTCGATCAGAACCTGACGGAACCAGTGTATGAGGAGATCGAATACAACAGCAATCCCATTTGGCTGGACACTGGAACTGAGTATGTTTTTGCAGCGCTAAAAGGTGCTGATGCTGTCGCAGTTTTAGACGGTACCGATCCCGAGTCAGTTGTGGCAGCTTCTAGCAGTTCTAATTTACTGCTTTCTACCATTCCTGTGGGAGATGAGAAGAGCGACAGCCCGCGAGACTTAGCTGTGACGAGTGACGGAACCCGCGTTTACGTAATCCTGGAGGAGTCTGGTCGTGTGGCATTGGTCGATCCGATGGTTTTGCAACAGGTGGACACCAAACCAGATACTCCCGGCATCAACCCGATCGATTTGCCTAGCGGTGCAACGCCTCGGTCAATTGCGATCGACCCCCGCAACCAATACGCCTATATATCTGATAGGAAGCTAGGAAACATTTATGTCCTGGACATCGACCCCTTCTCCGAAGAATACCATCAGGTCATCCAGACTATCTCCCTAAGCTCAGTAACGGGTGGGTTGAATGAAATAGCTATTAGCAGTGACGGACGCAAGCTCTTCGCCGCTGCACCAAGCCCCCTAACTAACCAGATTTTCGCGGTGAATATCGATCCTGAAGACCAACCCCTCGATCCAAGCCAGAACCCCCGCAAGTGGCATCAGGAGATTGGTGTGGTAAATACTTTTGCTGGGGTGCAGGGAATGGCTGCTACCGCCTATCCGAATCGGATGACGTTTACTAACACCGGTAATGATAGTAAGGGCTTTGGCGTATTAACAATTACCAACGACGATCCCACTAGCTTTGTCGCTACTGCCAACGATTATGTGGCGCTAAGTTTGGGTGACCCCCTAATGGGCGGTTCCCTAGATTACTTTGATGTCAATCGGGCGGTGGCTGTCACGGTGATGCGCGATGGGTCCTATGCGTTTGTGGCCGCGAAAAACGACAGTTTGCAAACCGGAGTTGAAAGCATAGACGGGGTGCAAGCAGGAAGCAATATCGGCATCATTAAAGACCCGTTTGGACCCACTCCGAAACTGGTGGCGGCAACTCGACCGATACCGAAAGGGGCAACCACTGACTTGGTACTTTCTAACGATAACAAATACCTCTATGCTTCCTATCCCAGCGAGAGTGGCGGCGGGGGTGTCTATGTCTTCGATGTCGAGGAAATTATCAGAACTCTGGAAAACCCTGGAAATTTCAAAATCGACAACCTCAACAGAGGTGTCAAATCGCCTTACTTCAATCCTGCCACGAGCCGTCCGGTCAGCTCGAGTAAATTCCAAAGCGTTCCAATTGACGATATTAACCCAGCAATTAGTATCGCTGCTGACTATGGGATTGTTACGGGGGATTGGTCTCGCAACCAGTTTTTATACGGTGTGTTTGATAGCAAGCACAGTCCGATCGGGACTGCTGGAACTCCTTGGGGAATGGCAGCAAGCCCGATAATAACTGAAACTCCGCGCGAGGAAGTGCAGGAAATTAGCCGAAAAATCGCGAACGAACTCCGCAGGCGCGAGAATGCAAGTGATGCAGAAAAGGAAATAATTGATAGGAACATTGCTAAACATCAGAGCAATATGAAAATAGCTTTGCTAAAAGTTGTGCAAGAAGAGCAAGCTGATAATGGCGTAATTGAACCCATTGACGGAAAAAATGGAATTTACAAATTTACGCAGGGAGAAGAGTTGGATCAGACTTTTTACGGCACTACTTCTGTTATATGGAAATTGGCTCCTGTTTCACCATCTGTATTTTCTCTTGGTGAAGACATCCGCGCTCGGCCAACTAACTTGCCACCAGGAACCACACTTGCCACGACGTTGGGAGTTGGTGGCAGTACCGTACAGGGTCGCGTTCAACCTTACCCAGGGGATATTGATTTTTCTGAAAAGTTTGAGATCGAGGCTCCTAATAGTAACAATGCCGCTAAAGCTGCTGCTAACACCATTGTAGAATTTGTAACACGTACCCGTAATAATCCGAATTTGGAATTCCAAGGACTTATTATCAATACTCTGGAGGACGGACTTGATGGAAATAATAAACCCAAGAGAACTTTATCTTTTGAGGAACTTGCCAGTGGAGAGAAATACGATAAGCTGGTCGCAGCGCTGGAAAAATTAAATTCTAGAAATGGAAATGTCAACACGTTTTGGCGGGCAAAAGTTGACGGAGATCGCTTTATTGCTATTTCAAAAATTCTGGACATTACTGCCAAAAAAAGCACCACAGGGGAAGAGCTATTTTCAACTCGACAAACCATCGGCGAGGAAGAATTATTATTAAGTCAACAAATCACAGAGGAGGAGGACTTTTTCTTGACTCGACTCGGTGGTGCTGAATACCAGACCGCTTATATAGACGAACCCGAAAAGATCCCAGCGGAAAAACTGGGGGATTATGCAAGTCTCATGCGAAATAGCGCGCTCCAATTAATCGATAAAAAAGGAAAATATCTTAAGGCGGCAAAACGCGCTTTTAACTATTTTATGTCGATTGGAAATATTGAGGCGATGGAGGCTCTAAAACCAGTTTTTGAATCACCTCATGCTAGGGTTAACCAAGAACTTGCCGTGATGGAGGCAATAGGATCGGCATTAGATGCTAGAGTAGGAGCCGTGCCAACTCTAATTCTCCAGGTTGGTGAGGCGCGCAATATGCTCAACAAGGCTGCTGAAATTATTGAGAATCGTTTATCAGCCGTTAACATAGCAACTGGGTTAAGAAATCTTGCCATAGGTTTGCCGGGTAATGACTCGGATTTACTACAGCAAAACGGGCAGCGAAGCGCTACGCTTGCAGGGTTGGTCAGACAAACTGAAACTCTTATCAATCAAGGTGTGCGATCGCAAGTAGAGTCCATAATAGAAACATACTTGAGGAACTACTATCAACCGAACCCATGACTCCCAGTCCACCCTCATCTAAAAGAAACCCGAGAAAAATGAATCAAGCAGAAGCACGGCGGTTATTTGATGAAGCGAATCGGTTCTGGTTTGGGGAAGGGCGGTACAATAAAGTTCTTCCCCTCTACCGAGAAGCATTGAAGCACGATCCAACAGATCCTGTCATCCTGTATCAGTTAGCTAATGTTCTGTGGGCTTTTGAGAAGTTTGACGAAATGAGAGAAGTATTGGAGTTAGCTCAACAGAATCAAGAGCGCCTGAGCGAGCGCGGCAAAGAAATCTTTGCTAACGGTAAACAAAGTCTACTCGATCCGTTTGAGCCGCCACCTTGGAGAAGTTCGCTGCCAATACCGGCTGACTCCATTGATTTAGAAAAGCTCGAGTCAATGCGTCTTTCCCATAGCGACTGGTACGGTGTTGCACTTGCTGCCGAGACCCGCCGAATGTTTAGCTTAGCTACTGATGCTTACGAGAGAAGTATGCTGTTTACCGATCCCGATACAGAGAAAGACAGGCACAAAATGTACCTGGAGAACAAAGGGGCTTTTGGCGATTTGGAACAGATGAGGTCAGAAACAAAAGAGTAAAAAATAAGCCAGTTAACCCGCCTTGTTTCCAGAGCGAAAACTCGATAAATGAACCCAGCAGAAGCCAGAAGGCTGTTTGAGCAAGCCAATCATTTATGGTTTGAAGAAGGATGCTATCACCTTGTCCTACCGCTTTATCTAGAAGCCCTCAAGTACGACCCCACTGACCCAGTAATGCTCTATCAACTGGCTGTAGTTTTGCGGGCGTTCGATCGCTTCGATGAGGCAGCACTTGCACTCGAAATGGCATCCCTTCACCAAATCCTTCTAAGCAAAACAGGCAGACAACTTTTGGAGAAAAGGAAAAAATGGCTGCTGAAACATCTCTATAATGCACCGCCGTTGCCCGTACCAGCCATAGAAATCGACCTGAAACAATTTCTCTCAAAAAGTTTCCATTATAATGAGTGGCTAGAAATTGCTATTGCTGCTAGTGAGAGGAGAATGTTTCTTTTGGCGGCAATTGCCTACGATCGGAGCCTGCCCTTTTCTGAGTCTCAAAAGACTTGGGAAGGGGAAAATGCGCGACTTAATAATCACAGAGATCGAGCAATGTTAAACAATATGCGACCGTCCGCCAGACAGCTATTTGAGAAAGCCAATCATTTCTGGTTTAAGGAAGGACGCTATCACCTTGTTCTACCAATTTATCAAGAAGCCCTCAAGTACGATCCGACTGACCCAGTAATGCTCTATCAACTTGCGGTTGTGCTGCGAGCCTTTGAACGGTTCGATGAAGCTGTGCAAGCACTCGATCTAGCATCCCTTCATCAAAACCGTCTGGGCGAGAAGGGCAGAGAGCTTTTTGCTACAAGGAAAGAGTGGCTACTGCAACCTCCCTCTTATAGGCCGCCTCTGCCTATTCCCGCGTGGGAAATCGACCTCAAGCAGCTTTATTCGATGAATTTTAATAGGAATAATTGGTCTGTAATTAGTGCTGCTGCTGAAGATCGTAGAATGTTTCTTTTGGCTTACGAAACTTATATCGAGGGTAAGGGTTGGTATGACTCTGAAATACTTAAGGAGGAAGAAGAGCTGCGACGCGAGAATGAGAGCGATCGATCGAACTTAAATTATATGCGACGAGATTAAAGTAACTTCTATGTGCAATGTGTCGTAGAGGTAGATACGCTTAAACTCAGCGGGATGATCGTACACCCTGCGGGTCTTCAGAACTTACCCAATCCTATTGCCATGACTTAATTTTCCTTTCCGTTCAAGAACGTAAGTGATTTACTACCTAAATTTCCGTGACTGGGACAGTCATCAACCCTGACAGAGAATGGCGCAATACGACTCTAGGACAGCAATTGCTCGCCGAAGCCAATCCCCCGAATTCTGACAACAATCCGCCCGTTGTTTCACCGACAAGCGCTCGGACTTATACAGAATTAGAGACAACTATTTCATTAGAAAATCTTGCCACAGATGCAGAGGGCGACCCCCTAACAATTAGCGTCCAGGGTCCAGTAAACGGCACAGTAATTTTCAATCCCTTAACTAACAAAGCATCCTTTAAACCAGCACCCGGTTTCTCTGGAATTGCCAGCTTCGATTTCCTGGCCAGCGACGCATTTGGGAGTTCAACTCCCGCGCGGGTGACAGTCAATGTCAGCGACGTTCCCCTGCTGAATCTAGATTTTGTGAAGCGAAATCCGAGCCTCAATGCAGGAGAAAATACGGAATTAGTTGTGCTCGGAGATTTTGCCGACCAAAAAGGTGTAGTGCTGCCAGATTCTTATCTAACTTACACTTCAATAAATCCAGAAGTAGCACCAATAGACGCAGCCGGGAAAGTGACAGGTTTAACCAACGGCACTTCGATTTTGAGCGCAAGTCGAAACAACCTGCAAGCTGTCACCCCAATTCGGATTGGGACGATGCCAGCACCCACAACAGACGCTCAATTGCATCAGATACTAGCCGAAATGTACGGACTAGACCCCTACCCAGATGCCGTCTCCCTGACACCCGGTGCAACAAGGAAACTGTCCCTCGGCTTAAACTCCAACCTGACGGGGTGACAACCCCGTTAAAACCCATAGCTAACAAAGGTTTGACCGATTTATGGTAAAAAAAGATGGGGTCA
>NZ_JAUBTN010000002.1:0-34342 GCF_036705055.1 Microcoleus sp. CZ3-B2
TGGGAATTGGGAATTGGGAATTGGGAATTGGGAATTGGGAATTGGGAATTGGGAATTGGGAATTGGGAATTGGGAATAACAAATAACCAATAACAAATAACCAACAACAAATAACCAATAACCAATAACCAATGACTAATGACTATTCAAACAACCGAAAATAGGGATATCTAGTAGGAACTCCCGGCTCTTTTTCTAAATCAAAATTAATCACTTCCCAGCAAGGTTCCTCCTGGGGATCGGGGCTAAAATCCACAGGTAAACCGTACAGCCTCGGGTGCGGCGATTCCGGCTGCCCCCGCCAAGGCGTGCTGCGTTCCAAATAAGTGCTGATTAATTCCCGATAGCGTTGCGCCACGATTACGCGAGTTGCTCGGTACCCTTGAGTATAAAGTCGATCGAGCGCTTCGTGAATTTCAAACCGAATCCCGTCGGGGTGGGTGTGCTGACGATACCATTCATCCTCCCAGCGGCGCCAGTGCCGCCCTGACTGAAGATGAACCAGGTCTCCCGTTTTTGGATCTGCCTCAAATGCCCCGTGACGCGAACACAAATAGGTATCGGTGAGTGTTAAAGCCGGAATTGTTTGGCGACAGTGGGGACACTGAATTTCCGGGCCAAACATCGGGTATTGCAAGGCAACTTCAATCATTTATTTGCGTCCCAGCATATTTTCTCTGCAAAAGTGCCAAATACTTTTATTATATCCCGTATCAACAACCAGCTAATCTGCTAGAAGTATCACGATCGACCAAAAAGATGAGTAATCTCAACGAACCTCTGCCTTTACTTCCTGCTTATTGGCCAAGGCCCGATATGTCCCAAGCGGCGTTTGTCGCCCCAGGTGCTGTTGTCATCGGCTGGGTAGATGTGGCTGCGGGCGCTAGTATTTGGTACGGGGCGGTGGTTCGGGGGGATGTAGAGCGAATTGCGATCGGCAAAAGTACCAATATCCAAGATGGAGCAATTCTGCACTGCGATCCGGGAAAACCGACTGTTTTGGAAGATTTTGTGACTGTCGGACACCGAGCGGTGATTCATTCAGCTTACATTGAACGGGGGTGTTTGATCGGGATTGGGGCGATCGTCCTGGACGGAGTGAGGGTGGGCACAGGCTCGATCGTCGGTGCAGGGGCGGTTGTGACGATGGACGTTCCCCCTCGCACGCTGGTTGCTGGAGTGCCTGCGAAGCGGCTGCGGGATGTCTCTGAGGAGGAATCTGCGGAGTTGGTGGAACACGCTAAGCGTTACGAAAAGTTGGCTCTGGTTCACGCGGGGAAAGGTTCTGATTTGGGATTTGCTGAGGTGAGGGAATAAGGTTTTTAGGACTCACTATTAACGTTTTTTTTACAAAAATACACTACCTTTTGGTTTTCGATTCCGGTGAAAAAAACGCAGGAATTACTTAGGAAAACTATGTATTATGAATTGTCAAATAACCAAGATAAAAGCAAGTTTCACCTCTAGACCTCTCTTAACTTTGCCACAGCTAAATTATCGCCACTTAAGAGAAAAATTATTAGATAAGGGATAGGAACGTATATTTTTATGTGGAGTGATACTAGAGCAATTTGATGGTGGTATATACCTATGGATAGATGATAAGCTGTTGCTCATATATATTGTGTATAGCGATTGAGGGGGAGAGGGGGAGAGAATTTGACGATTTTTGATTGTCATCAAAATATACAATGTTTATTTGCACAACAGCTTATCGCTCTGCTGTTAGATTGCTATTTCTATTTGGAGAAAATTATTTTGAAAAAAGCTCCGTATCACCATTACTCATCACTTGGCGATGGATTATTAACTATTAATTCAGAATCTAATAGGCACACTACTAAAGTTCTCTTAGAGTATTGTCCTGCTTTAGATATAACAAATCTAGCGACACATAGTGTAACTCTAACTGCCGATCAATATGTATGCTGGTGGAGAAGTATTGCTTGTGGAATACTGAATCTTGCATCAAGCTCAGATTAAACTAGCTTGTGCCTCGATTAAACTCGAATCGCAAGCTGGAAGCTCGATTAGACTTTCAGAAAGTTCTTCCGCAACTGCAGACAATCCTCTCTTGCTAATCTAAAATTGATTAATCCCATGAATAACGATCGCACCTCTAACCCAAACATCCCCCCGCAGGCCTGGAAACGCTCGATCGGCCAGGGTTGGGACAATCCCTATACAGTCCGCTACGCAAGCAATCTCGACGACGGCCCCTGGCACGGAATGCCTCTGGGCGGGTTCGGGGCCGGCTGCATCGGGCGATCGCCCCGCGGCGACTTCAACCTCTGGCACATCGACGGCGGCGAGCACATTTTTCGCAGTTTACCCGCTTGTCAGTTCAGCGTTTTTGAAGAAACAAAAGGCAAAAAACAAGCTTTTGCACTGTCCGCAGAACCGCCGAAAGATGGAAGTTTATCTAGTTGGAAATGGTATCCTTGCGAAGGAAGTTCGGCAACGAGCAATGTACGGGATGTAACGGATCGAATTCTGAAGGCAGACAGAAGAAGGGAAGAGAAGAACAAATTTCAATCTTCGGGGACTTATCATGCTTTGTATCCGCGCAGTTGGTTTGTTTACGAAAATGTGTTTGAAGCTCAATTAAGTTGCGAGCAATTTTCGCCAATTTTGCCAAATAATTATCAAGAAAGTAGTTACCCTGTTGCCATGTTTGAATGGGTAGCACACAATCCTACAGATGCGCCGATAACTCTTAGCATTATGCTGACTTGGCAAAATATTGTGGGCTGGTTTACTAATGCTAACAAGTCGCCGGAAGTAATAGTGCGAGATGATGGTAGTCCATTTTATGACTATCAATCCCGGTGGGGAGAAAGTGGCGGGAATATGAATTTGTTGGTGGAAGATTTTCACCGTATCGGTTGCGTGATGACGCGGTTGTCTGCTGGCGACGAACCGCAAGAAGGGGATGGACAGTGGGCGATCGCAACTGTGACTAATCCGGCGGTAGAAGTATTCTATCAAACTCGCTGGAACCCGGCGGGGGACGGCGATGATGTTTGGCGCAATTTTTCTGCTGAAGGTTTCTTGTTGGATGATAGAGACGAGACAGCCGCAGCAGCCGGAGAACAGTTGGCTTGTGCGATCGCAGTTCGGTTTACAATTAGACCAGGCAAAACTCGCAAGATTCCCTTTATTTTATCATGGGATTTGCCAGTCACTGAGTTTGCATCGGGAGTTTGGTATTACCGCCGCTATACCGATTTCTTCGGGCGGAACGGCAAAAATGCTTGGCCGATTATTCGCACGGCGATGAAGCATTCTGATACTTGGCGCGAAAGTATTGAAGCTTGGCAAAAACCAATTTTAGAACGGAAAGATTTGTCAGACAGTTTTAAAATGGCTTTGTTTAATGAATTGTACATCCTAACTGACGGCGGTACGCTTTGGAGTGCGGCGGACGAACGGGATCCGAAGGGTCAATTTGGGGTTTTAGAGTGCATTGATTACCGCTGGTACGAAAGTTTGGACGTGCGGCTTTACGGTTCTTTTGCTTTGTTGATGCTGTGGCCGGAATTAGAAAAGTCGGTAATGATTGCTTTTGCTAGGGCAATTTCTGCGGGAGACGATACGCCGAGAATTGTGGGCTGGAATCAAGCTTCGGCGATTAGAAAAGCCGTCGGTGCGACGCCGCACGATTTGGGCGCGCCTAACGAACATCCTTGGGAGAAAACGAATTATACTAGCTATCAAGATTGCAATTTGTGGAAGGATTTACCTTGCGATTTTGTATTGCAGGTTTATCGAGATTTCCTGTTGACTGGCGGCACAGATTGCGAGTTTTTGCAAGAGTGTTGGCCGGCAATTGTTGAGGCTTTGGCTTATCTGAAAACCTTTGATGAAGATGGGGACGGCATTCCTGAGAATTCGGGTGCGCCGGATCAGACGTTTGATGACTGGCAAATGCGGGGAATAAGTGCGTATTGCGGGGGTTTGTGGTTGGCGGCGCTGGAGAGTGCGATCGCGATCGGCGAAATCTTAGAAGATGCAGCACCTGAGATAATTCCCAATCCCCAAGAGAAGATTGCATTATATCACAGTTGGCTGTTACAAGCAAGACCTAGCTATCAAGAAAAACTGTGGAACGGTCAATATTACCGTTTGGACAGCGAAAGTAAATCGGAAGTGGTGATGGCAGACCAATTGTGCGGTCAATTTTACGCGAAGCTGTTAGGATTGCCGGATATTGTGCCGCCAGAATGTGCTGTCAGCGCTTTAGAAACTGTGTACGATTCTTGCTTTTTGAAGTTCAATGAGGGCGAGTTCGGTGCGGCGAATGGGGTAATGCTGAACGGTTCGCCGGAAAATCCTAATGCGACTCATCCTTTGGAAGTTTGGACGGGGATTAATTTTGGGTTGGCTGCTTTTTTGGTACAGATGGGAATGGAGGATAAAGCGTTTAAATTGACGGAGGCGGTGGTGAAGCAAATTTATGAGAATGGGTTGCAGTTTCGGACACCGGAAGCGATTACGGCGGGGGGGACTTTTCGGGCGAGTCACTATTTGCGGGCGATGGCAATTTGGGCGATTTACTATGTTTTGAATCGGAAAACTGCAGGTGTTGGCAGGTGAACACTAATTAACGCCGACTCTGATTTATTAATCTCTCTTTTCTGGAGGCTTTGCGTCATCAGCATCTAGAGTGGTTCGATCGTTCAACAGCAATCGTAAACTATGCGATCGCCTGCGTTGTTGACTGTTGACTGTTGACTGTTAACAGTTAACAGTTAACATCATGAGGAGTGCAACCGGAATTGATATGATGCAAGAACTGTCAAGAAACCCGGTTGGGAGTGTGTATTTCATCAACCTGGAATACGCTGTATTATAGCTAGAAACCGGGTTTTTGGGAAAATACAAGCCTGAAAACCCTCAATCTCAAAAAAACCGGGTTTCTTTGGGTTTGATGCGTAAGTCTCAATTATTATAAACTACCAGACTTAAGATCGATCGCTAACAGTTCTTCTGCTACCAATCCCTTGTGAATGGCGAGCACTGCTGCTTGAGTGCGATCGCGCACTTCTAACTTTTGCAAAATCGCGTGAACGTGCACCCGCACAGTCCCCGGAGCAATGTACAATATTTGTGCAATTTCCTGATTGCTTTTCCCACCAGCAACTAAAGCCAAAATTTCCTGTTCTCGCTTCGTCAGCGGATTGTCTAAAACTTCCGATTTTCCCCCGACTTTCACAGGTTCGGGATGAGTAAAAACTGCCCTAATTTCTGCAGTTGCGCCCTTATCCCACCAAGAAGCGCCCGACGCTACCGATCGAATTGCCAACACCAAAGTTTCCGCCGCAATTCCCTTGAGACAATATCCGTGAGCTCCCGCAGCCATCAACCTTTCAATTAACGATTTTTGCGAATGGGATGTTAAAATTAAAACGGGAATTTCTGGATGTCGCTGTTTAATTTGGCGGCACGCTTCAATACCACCAATTCCCGGCAAACCTACATCCAAAACCACCACATCCGGCAAGTATTCCTGAGTCAATTCTACCGCAGTTTCCCCATCTTCCGCCTCGGCAATTATTTGCAAGCAACTTTCCTGCTGCAATCGAGTTTGCAGTCCCAACCGAAATAGTTCGTCGTCTTCAACTAGCAGAATTCGTAAGGGAGAATTAGGTTTCATTGGCGGAGATTGCTGGTAGTCGGAATCCAAACAAAGCACCGTGGGGTAATTTGTTTTCTGCCCAAATTATACCGCCGTGGGCGTCAATAATTTGGCGAGATAAGTATAATCCCAATCCCGATCCTTTAGCTTGTCGATCGCTATTTCCTTGATAAAAACGCTCGAATAGGTGCGAGAGTTCCCCTGCGGTAATTCCCAACCCGCTATCGCTCACTTTCACTACCTGATAATTTGAATGAGATGCCATCACAATTTCTACTTTGCCGCCTCGGGGAGAATGGTTGAGCGCGTTTGTTAGCAAATTAACAAAAACGCGCTGAAGTTGGACTGCATCGCCGTTTACCCACAAAGAGCGACGGAAATCTGACTCTCCGTAACTCGTACTAATATAAACTCGACGCGCCGCCGATAAATCTGCGAGTGTGGCAATTACCTCTGTTGCTAAAGCTACTAAATTTACAGGAGCAAGTTGCAGTTTCAAACCTTCAGTATCGTTGCGGTAAATATCTAACAGGGTTTCTACTAATTGTAGCGACATTTTGTGCGATCGCGCCATTGTTTCGAGAACCTTTTGCTGACTGGGAGTAACATCGCCAAATTTTGCCGATTTAAAAGCTTTAATTGTTTCTATCGCCCCCAGCATCGGCGTTTTCAAGTCGTGAGTCAAAGTAGAGACAAAATCCTCTCGGATGCTGGCTAGCTGCTGCTGAGACTGCAACTGAGCTTTGGCGACTGCGATCGCTTCTTGGTACTGCTGGTTGCGATCGCTCAAATATCCCGTCACTCCCAAAGCCATAACTGCGATCGCTCTATTTGCAAAAGTTGCTAGGGCGATCGTTTCTCCAGGAGGGATAAACACATTCAACAGAGTCAAAGCTGCCGCTACCAGCGTAATTTGTAATTTCCCCAACCGACTCAAGCGCGAATTTGCCAGTATAATCGGCCCCGTGTACAAGTATCCAAACAGATACTCCGAGGGAGTGCTAAATTCCAGCGCGATCACAATAGCAAACAAAATGGCGATCGACCATCTTCCGCGCAAATACTTCTCTTGAAGTAGTACATTTTTGGGGATTTTTAATAAGCTTTTAAACATTCCTAATCAATCCATTTTAAAATGACCAGTCCCGAAAGAATTGACCCTCAAAAACCTAGTTTTTTACCAAACAACTCAATTTTAGCCCCTAATTGCGCTAAAAACCCGATTTTTTGAGTCGGAGTGCGTAATATCAATTCCGGCTGCACTCATACATGATATTAACTGTTAACAGCCAACAGTCAACAGCCAACAGTCAACAGCCAACAGTCAACAGTCAACAGTGAATTTACTATTCCGATGAAGAGAGGATTTGAGATAAGTCCTGAAATATTCAGTACATTGTCCCGCAAGAAACAGCGTTTACACAGCATCTATACCTGCAAGTATAGATTTTAGACATCATCTAAACATTCACCTATTACTAAAAATATATAGCAAACAAGCATAAATCCTAAACAGTAACTTATATCTTAAGACTAATTATCAAACACCCCAAAATTCAGTAGAGTAATCAATAAAAGTAAACCTAACCTTGCGGCCTGCGGGAGTCGTTCATGAGCTTTGCAGAACCAAAACTCATTCAAATACCGATCCAATTCAACAGCAGTTATTGTGGCATAGCACTAAGTGCCATACAATTGCCCGATAACTGTTGTTGCTTGGGATTAATAAGAGAAAACCGATTCATTATAGCCAGCGAAATTCCCACAATTTTCTGCGGAGATCGGATCTTAGCAGTAGCAATTAATCGGGCGATAGGCCCCGAACTAGAAGCAACCTTAAAGAAAATTCACCCCGTTTTGTGGACTTCCTTCCGAAGCCATTTTCCGAGGAGTGAAGCGGATTTATTCAACAACGAGGATTTTTTAACTAAGTTATGCTGCAAGGATTAAGTCAAATCGGATTAACGCTAATCATTTTAATCGCGATCGCGCCCATCTTGGGCAATTACATGGCGCGGGTGTACATGGGAGAACGAACCATCCTCGATCCCGCCATTAAACCAGTAGAACAACTCATCTATAAAGCCGGCAACATCCGTGGTGTAGATTCCATGACAGGCTGGCAATATGCGCGATCGCTATTATACAGCAATGTAGCAATGGGCATATTTGTGTTCTTAAGTTTCATGCTTCAGGGAGTGCTACCTTTAAATCCCACCAGCCTCAGCGCACCAACCTGGGATACCGCCCTACACACAACAATTTCATTCCTCACAAATACCGACCAACAGCATTACTCCGGCGAGACAACATATAGTTATTTATCCCAGTTAACTTTGGGTTTTTTAATGTTTACCTCAGCCGCCACAGGCTTAGCAGTAGGAATCGCCTTTATTCGGGGACTGACCGGCCGCCCGTTAGGTAACTTTTACATCGATTTAATTCAATCAATTACCAGAATTCTCCTGCCATTATCTTTAATAATCGCCTTGCTATTGCTAATTTCAGGAGTACCGGAAACCCTAGCAGGGCCACAAGTTGCCACCACCTTAGAAGGCAGCACCCAAGTTATTGCCCGCGGCCCAGTAGCTCACTTTGAAAGCATCAAACAACTAGGAGAAAACGGCGGCGGATTTTTCGGGGTTAACTCTGCTCACCCCTTTGAAAACCCCAACCCTTTTAGTAACCTGCTGGAAATCCTAGCAATGGTTTGCATCCCAGCAGCATTCATTCATACTTACGGCAGATTTGCCAACAACAAAAAACAGGGATGGCTAATTTTTTGGATGGTATTTATAATGTTTGTTGCCTTGATTGGCGTTGCAGCAGTTGGCGAATATCAAGGAAATCCTCAAGTCAATAATTTACTGGGTTCCGTGCAACCAAATTTAGAAGGAAAAGAAGTTAGATTTGGCTGGGCAGAAACTGTACTTTGGGCAGTGACTACAACTGGTACAATGTGCGGTGCCGTGAACGGGATGCACGATTCTTTAATGCCTCCGGCAGGTTTTGCTACTCTGTCTAACTTGTTTCTGCAAATTGTTTGGGGCGGACAAGGAACCGGAACAGCTTACTTATTTATTTACCTGATTTTGAGCGTATTTCTCACAGGATTGATGGTGGGTAGAACGCCGGAATTTTTGGGACGTAAAATTGAAAAGCAGGAAATTGTTTTAGCCAGCGTGGTTTTGTTAGTTCACCCGATCGCAGTTTTAATCCCTGGCGCAATTACCCTCGCATTTCCCGACAGCTTGAGCGGCATCAGCAACCCCGGATTCCACGGCATTTCACAAGTGATGTACGAATACGCTTCAGCCGCAGCTAACAACGGTTCTGGCTTTGAAGGATTAGGAGATTCTCAACCCGCAGCAACAGGACTTTGGTGGAATTTAAGCACCTGTTTTAGTTTGCTTTTAGGGCGCTACGTTCCAATTGTGGCGATGCTGTTGCTAGCGGACAGCATGACAAACAAACAACTGGTTCCCGAAACAACCGGAACACTAAGAACCGATTCCATTTTATTCACCAGCGTAACCGCAGGAGTAATCATAATTCTGGGCGCGCTGACATTTTTCCCAGTTCTAGCTTTGGGGCCAATTGCAGAAGGATTTGAAATTAGCAGCGGCAAATTTGAACCCACACCGATAACTGCGCCACCTTTAGCAACACCATCGCCTTTAGCAACGCCTTCGCCTTTAGTAACACCAACACCAGAAGCGACAACACCCGAAGCAACACCAACTCCTCCACCTCAATAGCAAAAAATTGTCAATCTCACCCTCCTCTTTCTCCGTGTTCTCTGTGTCCTCTGCGGTTCATTAAAAATCTAAATTATGGCTTCTTCCAATACCCCTAATTCTCAGAAAAATCTCCGTTCCAGAGGCCCTCGCGAGTCTCGCAAACATACGCCCAAAGCAAATACAAAAGGTCTTTATCAAAGAGCTTTCAAAGAAGCTTTTGTCAAGCTAGACCCACGGGTGATGCTGAAAAATCCCGTGATGTTTGTGGTGTGGGTTGGCACAATTGTGACTGCATTATTAACGATCGACCCCACGCTGTTCGGCCCGGTTCCCGGCGAAAATCAGAGAGTTTTCAACGGTTTAGTCACATTTATTTTGTTCTTCACTTTGGTATTTGCTAATTTTGCCGAAGCAGTAGCAGAAGGGCGCGGCAAAGCACAAGCAGACGCGCTGCGATCGACCAAAGCCGACACCACAGCCCGCAAACTCTTACCAGACGGTTCAATTCAAGAAGTAAGTTCGACAGCCCTGAGACGCGGCGATCAAATTAAAGCGATCGCAGGCGATATCATTCCCGCTGACGGCGAAGTGATCGCAGGTGTCGCATCTGTAGACGAATCTGCGATCACCGGCGAATCCGCCCCAGTGCTCAAGGAACCGGGTTCGGACATCGCCAGTTCCGTCACCGGCGGGACACGCATCCTTTCCGACGAACTGACGCTGCGGGTGATGGCCGACCCCGGTAAGGGCTTTTTGGACAGGATGATCGCGCTGGTAGAGGGCGCAGAACGCTCGAAAACGCCGAACGAGATCGCGCTGACGGTGCTGCTGGCGGTGCTGACTCTGGTGTTTTTGATTGTGGTGTCAACGATTCCGCCGATCGGCAATTATGTGAAAACTCCTGTGGGCGTGGTGACGCTGATTTCGCTGCTGGTGGCGCTGATTCCAACAACCATTGGCGGTTTGTTGAGCGCGATCGGCATTGCGGGGATGGATCGCGTCGCTCAGTTTAACGTCATAGCGACCTCTGGCCGCGCCGTAGAGGCTTGCGGCGACGTGAATACGCTGATTTTGGACAAAACGGGGACGATCACGCTGGGGAACCGTTTAGCTGAGGAATTCATTCCGGTCAACGGTCACTCGCTGGATCAGGTTGCGAGTGTGGCGCTGGCTGCTAGCGTGTTTGACGATACTCCAGAGGGAAAGTCGATCGTCCGTTTGGCCGAAAAATTGGGCGCAACGGTGAATTTCGATCGCGCTAACGCAACCGGGCTGGATTTTTCGGCAAAAACGCGGATGTCTGGCACCGATTTGCCCGACGGGACGGAGGTTCGCAAGGGTGCGGTGGATGCGGTGAAGGGTTTTGTGCGATCGCGCGGCGGCAATTTCGGGCCGGATCTCGATGCAGCTTACGAGCGAGTTTCGCGCTTGGGAGGCACGCCGTTAGCGGTTTGTCAAGGTAACGACACCTACGGCATTATCTATTTGAAAGATGTGATTAAACCGGGAATTCGCGATCGGTTTGACCAACTCCGAAAAATGGGAATTCGCACCATCATGCTCACCGGAGATAACCGAATTACAGCATCAGTAATTGCCGACGAAGCCGGAGTTGACGACTTCATAGCCGAAGCAACTCCAGAGGACAAAATCGAAGTAATTCGCAAGCAACAAGCAGAAGGCAAATTAGTAGCAATGACGGGAGACGGAACCAACGACGCACCCGCCCTAGCCCAAGCAAACGTGGGACTCGCGATGAATTCTGGAACCCAAGCCGCGAAAGAAGCTGCGAACATGGTGGACTTAGATTCTGACCCCACAAAACTCATTGACTTAGTGACAATTGGCAAACAATTGCTAATTACTCGCGGCGCGCTGACTACATTTTCCCTAGCCAACGACATCGCCAAATATTTTGCAATTATTCCCGCCATGTTTGCCCCCGTTGGCGCATTAAACATCATGGGTTTAGCCAGCGGTCAATCAGCAATTTTATCCGCATTAGTTTACAATGCTTTAATTATTCCCGCATTAATTCCCCTAGCATTAACCGGGGTGAAATTTCGACCGCTGACAGCAAATCAACTATTGCAGCGGAACATTTTAATCTACGGATTGGGCGGAGCAGTCGCGCCGTTTATCGCCATCAAAATAATCGATGTGTTGATTACCGCAGTCGGGCTAGCATAGAGGTTCGGTAGCGAGCAGAGTACGAGATTTAATGGATAGAATAGATTTAGAGGTTCTGCCTCGACGCTCATCTGAAAACCACTCATTGCAAAATGACCTATGAATCCTCAACTTTTGGATAAACCAGTCAGTGAAAGCAACCAGTGCCTCACGCTTTATGATGTTAGCTGGGAGAAATTGGAAGCAATAGAAGCAGCTTTAGAAGATTTTCCAAATGTGCGGCTAGCCTACCTCTATGGAACCTTAGATATTATGTCTCCTCTTTCAGAAGAACATGAAGATGGTAAAAGCACTATCACTCTCTTACTGCTGGCTTATTTTCAACACGCAAACATCCGATTTTACAAGCGTGGTAGCAAGACTCTCGGCAGTATCCAACTAGGAGGAAGGAAAGAGCCTGATGAATCATTCAATCTGGAAACTAAGAAAGAGATTCCCGACATTGTAATAGAAGTAGTTGTCACCAGCGGCGGAGTAAATACTCTGGAAATCTACAGGCGAGTCAAGGTTCCCGAAGTGTGGTTTTGGAGAAAAGGCAAGCTAGCCCTGTACCGTTTGCAAGACGAAGAATACAAACAAGTCGATCGCAGTGAATTGCTACCTGATTTGGATTTAACATTGTTCGTTCGTTGTGCAAATATCCCCGATCAATACGATGCTGTAGTTGAGTTTCGCAATGCACTGCGCGATCGACCAGAGCAAGCTTAACAGACTCGTTCCCAGGCTCTGCCTCGTCGATGCTCATTTCAAATTGTCAAGCAATTTAATGTAAAAAAAAGGAAAAATCATGAAACGAAACGCTTTGCTGAATGATGTTTTGCCTAGAGATTTTCAAGACACCGTTGAGTTAGGAGAAATGCTGTGTAAACGCCACCCAATCCCGGTGCAGCTATTTCTAGTAATGTGCTTTAACTTGATAATAGCTCCCGCTGTGTATGCCGCTACGGATGAAGGTTTAACTAAAAAAGCTGCATGGGGTTTAAGCCTTTTGGGTTTAGTAATCATCGGACTCGCAGTTTATTTGTTTACTGTAATTTTCCAACCGGAAAGATTTTAAGCAAACATCCATTACACCCCTTACAAAATCCGTTACATCCGTTACATCCGTTACATAATCCGTTGCCGAACTTCCTTCTTCCTTCATTGAGGTAATTTATGAGAGAATTAATCAGAGCGATTCGCGTAACCTTAGTCTTGTGGGGAATCACGGCTATTATTTATCCCTTGATAATGCTAGCAATCGGTCAACTCGCTTTCAACTCGCAGGCAAATGGGAGCTTAATTAGTAAGCAGGGAGTTGTAGTCGGTTCATCCTTAATCGGTCAATCATTCAGTTCGGATAAATATTTTTGGAGCCGCCCCACCACCACCAATTACAGCAGCTTTGCACCTACTGATTTCGATCCTACAAAGGCAGATAATTTAGCTCAAAGAACGGGGGTTTCGGGAGCTAGCAACCTTGCTCCCAGTAACTCGGATTTGCTGAATCGAGGCAATGAAAAAGATGGTTTTCAAGGCGTGCAAGTAGAATTAGCCCGCCTCAACCAAGCTGGCATCAAACCGACTGCTGATTTAGTCTACACCTCCGGCTCTGGTCTAGATCCGCACATTAGTGTAGAATCAGCTAGGGCGCAAATTGAGCGGATAGCAAAAGTGCGATCGATCAATCTCAATCAAGTAGAAATGTTGGTATCCAAAAATACAGACGGCAGATTTCTCGGAATTTTCGGCGAACCGGGAGTTAACGTCCTCAAACTCAATTTAGCTCTCGATAGTTTACAATAATTTAGAGTCAGTAGTCATTAGTCATTAGTCATTAGTCAGTAGTCATTAGTCATTAGTCATTAGTCATTAGTCATTAGTCAGTAGTCATTAGTCATTAGTCATTAGTCCTTAGTCATTAGTCAGTAGTCAGTAGTCATTAGGGAATTGTTAGCTGTTAACAGCTAACTGTTGACTGTTGACTGTTGAATGTTGAATGTTGACTGTTGACTGTTGAATGTTGACTGTTGACTGTTAACAACTGTTTTCCTGCCAACTAACAACTAACAACTAACAACTAACAACTACCAACTAACAACTGCCAACTGCCAACTGCTTTCCTAACAACTGCCAACTGCCAAATACCAACTGCCAACTGCCAACTGCCAACTGCCAACTTATCTATTAAGCTATGATTCACTCTAGCGAACTCACCAACAATTCAGACGCGGTTTATGCCCAACCCTACCGCAATTGCGATCGCACCCGCCGGGGAAAGCACAAAATATTTATCGGCATGGCCCCCGGTGTGGGCAAAACTTTCCGAATGCTGGAAGAAGGGCATCGACTCAAATTAGAAGGCATTGACGTAGTTGTCGGACTGTTAGAAACCCACGGGCGAAAAGAAACCGCCGAAAAAGGAAAAGGATTAGAAATATTGCCGCGAAAACAAATGCTGCGCGGCGAAAAAATGCTCGCCGAAATGGATGTGGAAGCCGTCATATTGCGCCGCCCCCAATTAGCATTAATTGACGAACTAGCCCATACAAATATTCCCGGTTCTCAGCGAGAAAAACGATATCAAGATGTCGAAGAAGTTCTGAATGCTGGAATTGATGTTTTCTCCACCCTTAACATTCAGCACATCGAAAGCCTCAACGATTTAGTAGCACGAATTACCGGAGTTGTAGTCAGAGAAAGAATTCCCGATCGCATTCTAGAAGAAGCTGACGAAGTAGTGGTTATCGATGTCACGCCGGAAACTTTAGAGACACGGTTGCGAGAAGGCAAAATTTATGCACCCGAAAAAATTGAACAATCTTTAAAAAACTTTTTCCAGCGCCGTCATTTAATTGCTTTGCGAGAACTCGCCCTGCGAGAAGTGGCAGACAACGTTGAAGAGGACGCAGCAACTTTAAAAGGTCAATATTGCAACATTCACGAACGAGTTTTAGTATGCGTCTCGACTTATCCCAATTCCTTGCAACTGCTGCGGCGGGGCGGGAGGATTGCTAACTACATGAATGCTCCCTTTTATGCTTTGTTTGTTAACGATCCAGACAAATTTTTAACAAAATCAGAAAGCTTGCACGTTGAAACTTGTGAGAAACTCTGTCAGGAATTTAATGGACAATTTTTGCGAGTCAACGGTAATAAAATAGCCAAAGCAATTTCCGATGTAGCTAAAGAGTATCGCATTACTCAAATTGTGATCGGTGAAAGCCAGCAATCGCGGTGGAAATTGCTGCTGCGGGGTTCTTTGACTCAACAGTTAGTGCGATCGCTCAAACACGTAGATTTGCACATCATCGCTACCGAAAAAAGTCATTAGTCAGTTGGCAGTTGTTAGGAAAGCAGTTGGCAGTTGGCAGTTGTTAGTTGTTAGTTGTTAGTTGTTAGTTGTTAGTTGTTAGTTGTTAGTTGTTAGTTGTTAGTTGTTAGTAACAAATAACACATAACAGATAACAAATAGATATAACTTTCGGAGGATAACAGACTCTAGCGGTTGGTAGATGCGCCAAAAGCTTTTAGATGCGAAAATCGCACTTGTTAAACCTGATTAAAAGTGCGATCGCTATGGTAGATAATTACATTCTCAACTTGCTAGCGATTGGCATCCTCCTGCTGACAGTCACCTTGGGTTCGGGATGGATTTCGCGATTGCCACTGTCTTATGCCTTAATTTATTTAGTTGTCGGTATCGGGTTCGGGCCTTACGGTATCAAGCTGATTGAATTGCGCCCCGAAGCTATATTTTTAGAAAGACTTACAGAATTTGTAGTGATTGTTTCTCTGTTCAGTTGCGGCTTAAAAATGAATCGCCCGCTGCAACTTTGGGCTTGGAATTCCACAGCGCGGCTGATCGGTTTTTTAATGCCAATTTCGATTTTTGCTGTGGCTGCGCTAGCTCATTGGTTTGTGAAATTAGATTGGGGCCCGGCTATTTTATTGGGAGCAATTCTCGCTCCCACCGACCCAGTTTTAGCGTCAGAAGTTCAAGTAGCTAATATAGAGGATCGCGATGAATTGCGTTTTGGTTTAACATCGGAAGGCGGTTTAAACGATGCTTTATCTTTTCCCTTTGTTTACTTCGGAATTTATGCGATCAAAGATGACAACTGGTCGAACTGGTTTTCGCAGTGGGTAGCAGTTGACTTAATTTGGGCGATCGCCGCAGGTCTCGTGATGGGCATTTTAGTAGCTAAAGCCGTCACTTGGATCGATCGCCAATTGCAACGCTACAGACCGGCCGACGAATTAATGGAAGATTTCATCGCTCTCAGCACAATTCTGCTCACCTATTCCCTCACAGAAGTAGTCAACGGCTACGGATTCCTCGCAGTTTTTGTAGCAGGAATAGTCGTGCAGCGCAGTTACCGCAACCCCGACAAACCGCTTTCCCAACTAAATTTTACCGAGCGCATTGAAAAGTTAATGGAAGTAGGAACTATTTTACTCTTAGGTTCGCTCCTGCGCCTAGAACCTATGCTCGCTTATGGAGGCTACTCGCTCTTAGTAGCTGGATTGTTAATCTTTTTGATCCGGCCTGTGGGAGCTTGGATCAGTACGCTAGGCAGTCCTTTGCATCCCGCCAGCCGCTTGCTGTGCGGTTGGTTTGGCATTCGTGGTGTCGGTTCTATCTATTATCTTACCTATGCTTTTGGTAAAGGTTTAAAAGGCGAAAATGCCGAAATAATTGCCTGGATTACCTTTACAACCATCGTAATTTCTGTGATAGTCCACGGCATTAGCGCCACCCCGTTGATGAACTGGTACGAGCGCCGAATTAAACCTCAAGTATCGGATTTAATTTAATTTAGTAAGGTTCGTGAATTTAATAGTCCTGCACGTAACTGTCACACAACAATCGACTTGTAGGGTGCGTCAGGTGAAGTTCTCTAACGGCGATCGGGAATTTCGGGAGCTGACGCACCTTACTGTATAATCTAAAATCGACTTGTAGGGTGCGTCAGGCGAAGTTCTCTAACGACACCGAAAGAAAAGAAGATTATAATTTTTTGGATAACTCTAATATAAACGTTCGCGGAATCAAACATGGATCGATTTGAATTTCAGCTAGCAATGCTGCAACAAGGAGCAGAGCAACTAGAGACAAAAATAGCTAATTTCAATACAATTTTGCTGCAGTTAAAAACTGCGGCAATTACCATTTGGGTAGCGTTGATTGGTTGGGTGTTTGCCAACAAAATAGATGCCTTGGTTCCGCTGGGATATGTTGTAATTTTTGGTTTCTGGTTTTTAGAAGCAACCTACTGGAGGGTGCAATTTTATCACATACAAAGAGTCCATGCAATCACCCAATTCTTGAATGATGAAAGGGCCTTAGATGAAAGTTTTAAGACCCGTTCTATACCGGAAGGTTTAGTTCACCCGCTCGGTTTTTTGAAAATATTTAAAGTGCCTTCTTTAGGTCGAGCTATCTGCGCTCCATCAATCTATATTTTTTATACCTTTTTGTTTGCTGTTAATTCGGTCGTTTGGTTGATAACTCTTAAAGCAGCCCTCTAACTGAGTAAGATCCCAATGTGCGAGCGACCGGACAATATCTTCCATCCAACTAACTAAAAGTGTAAATTGGAGGTTCAATTTGCTTGCTACTCCAAAAAACGGTTGCTTTCTGTATCGTTTGGGTTAAGAGTTCGCCTGTTCTCTCCTTAATACTCTGTTGGTTATTTGAAAATAACCAGAACTGTTCGCGATCGACTTATACTACGACAGCAACCTCTTATATTCAGGACTTAGACAACTGGCATACTCAAATCAAGCTGTAGGGTGCGTCAGGTGAATTTCTAGAACGATTATTGAGGGTTTAAAAATATGACGCACCTTACTAATTGTGACTATTTCCAATTTTAAAAGGACACGACAATGCAGTCCTTACCCGCAGCTAAAAAGGTTTCACCCCAACTAATAAAGCGAGTTCCCGCCACTTCCAATAACAGTCTGCATCGTCAAAACCAATTTCCCTAAACCAGCGCAATTGCGTTTCCACATCGAGCAATTTATTAGACGGATCGTCGGGCGAATCGCTAATACCAAGCGCCTCTCGAAACTTCTCGTGTAAAGCCTTTGTTGGGGACGCTACGTGCTCCAAATTGCCAAAAATGCCTCCGGGTTCCAAAAGCTCAAAAATCTCGGTGTAGAGGGCTAATTTGCGATGGTTATTTACGTGATGAATCGCAAAACTAGAAACGATCGCATCAAACTTGCCCAAATCCGGCAGCGATTCGTCAAAATTGTGCTCGATTACCGTGACATTCTGGTCATCAGCAAAACGAATTCTGGCTTTTTCCAGCATTGTCGGGGAAAAGTCGATCGCCACACACTCAACATTCGGGCGATCGCACTTCAGCAAACCCAACAACCGTCCATCACCCGTGCCCACATCCAGAATCCGGCGCACAGTTTGCGGCACCTCCTCCAACAAAACCGCCTCACCCTCAGTGCGGTGAGGAATACCATCAGCCTTAGCCAGATACCACAAAGCGTGTTCCGCCGAAGTCCAAAGATTCACTTGACTCATAATTTTTTAACCCTCATAAATCTCGCCGTTTTTGTGCGTAAAAATCCAACTATTACCGTCAGCTTTAGCAACTAAATCGTCATCGGGATAATTTGCTGAATCTCCCGGAGTGCGATCGCCAATTTCCAGATAAACCACATCAGCATTCGTGCGGTTAACCAAATGATGCCCGTCAGGATCACCAGCCCGAAAACCCGCCGCCATACCCGGTTGCAGCACTTCCTCACCCGCATTAGAAATCAGAGTAATCTCCCCTTCCAGAACATACACTAACTCATCTTGACGAGAGTGCCAATGTCTCAGAGCAGAACAACTTCCCGGTGCCAGCCGCACCAAATTTACCCCAAAATTCTGCAATCCAGCAGCATTCCCCAAGCGTTTTTTCACCCTTCCCGCCACCGCCGATTGAAATTGCAGGGGATATTTAGAGCCTGTAATATCCGGCACATTTTCAGGATTCACAATCATAAAATACTCCTTTCAGTATTTGTGACATCTCTTTCTTTTCTTGCTTCGCGTACTTCGCGTCTTCGCGGTTAATTATTCCAAAAAATTCAAAGTAGTAGAATTTTCCCGAATTAGTCCGCACAAAACAATTACCCCGATCCGTTAAAATCGGCAGCCAAGGTTTACCCGGAAAATCAGCAATCATAATTTGCTCGGCATGATTTCCCGTCACCGCTTGCAGGCGTTCTCCCCTGCGAAAAGTAGTCACCGCAGGCCACTGAAAAACCTTATTTTTGTTTCTTTCAAACAAATCAGCAGGCGCATCAACGCCATCTACAGAAACCGATCGAAATCGCTGAGCCATAAAGCTAAATTAGCCCCCAATCCTCAAACCAAAACCACAGCCAGAGAGACAATTCTAATTTCTGCTTTCATCGATCGCAAAAAGTCCTTAAATCCAGGCTCATCACAATTTTATACCCGCTGGCAGTCGCCCGTCACCCTAGCATCCCACCTTCGACAGTTTCCGCAACCCATTAAGAATGTGTTATATAATATTTAGATTCATTAAGAAATATTGCACAAATGCTTCTTTCACCCTCTGGCGCCAGCAAACTCAAAGAATCTTTAAAAGAAAAAGTATTCTTCGGGAATGAGCCAACCCCCGAACTCATAGCCATCTTACTGATTTACTTCGTCCAAGGCATTCTCGGACTAGCTCGCTTAGCCGTCAGCTTCTTCCTGAAAGACGATCTTGGCATGACTCCGGCCGAAGTATCAGCAATGATGGGTGTTGTCGCCCTACCTTGGATTATCAAACCCTTGTTCGGCTTCATGTCGGACGGTTTGCCCATATTCGGCTACCGCAGACGACCTTACATCGTCCTCTCCGGGCTCTTGGGCACGTCAGCATGGGTGAGCCTCGCAACAATTGTACACACGCCACTGGCCGCCACAGGGGCGATCGCCCTGAGTTCCCTCTCCCTCGCCGTCAGCGACGTCATCGCCGACTCCCTCATAGTCGAAAGAGCTAGAAAAGAATCCGTCGCCGACGCAGGTTCCCTGCAATCCTTATCCTGGGGTGCATCAGCCCTCGGCGGACTAATCACCGCCTACCTCAGCGGCTACCTGATGCAACACTTGAGCACCCACACTATCTTTTTAATCACCGCATCTTTCCCCCTAATCGTATCAGCAACAGCCTGGTTAATTGAGGAAGAAAAAGTCAACAAACAAGCCCACTTTGACACAGTAAAAAACCAATTCAAACAACTGCGTCAAGCTGTTACCCAAAAAACAATTTGGTTGCCCACCGCCTTTCTATTCCTATGGCAAGCCACCCCAAGCTCAGACTCCGCCTTCTTCTTCTTCACCACCAACGAACTAGGCTTTCAACCAGAATTTCTCGGTAGAGTGCGCCTCGTCACCAGCATTGCTTCCCTCCTCGGTATTTGGCTGTTTCAGCGATACCTCAAAGCAATTCCATTTAGAGTAATTTTCGGCTGGTCAACAGTAATTGCCACAGCCTTGGGTATGACTACATTATTATTAGTAACTCATGCCAATCGAGCATTAGGAATAGACGACCAGTGGTTCAGCATCGGAGACAGCCTGATCCTGACAGTAATCGGACAAATTGCCTATATGCCGGTGCTAGTTCTCTCGGCGCGATTGTGTCCTCCCGGTGTCGAAGCTACATTATTTGCCGTGTTAATGTCAGTCACCAACTTAGCCGGACTTTTGTCCCACGAAGGCGGTGCACTTTTGACCCACTTACTCGGAATTACTGAGAGCAATTTCGACAACCTCTGGCTGCTAATAATCATCACAAACCTCTCCACACTGCTACCCCTGCCATTCCTAAATTGGCTTCCTGCAGAAAATGCAGAAAGTGGCGACCAAAACGATCGACAATCACTCCCCCTACTAGAAGCAGAACTAGGAGGCGCAAAACAAGGCGGACAGAACTTCATACCCGAATATTTTCCCGACTTAGTACCGACAGTCAGGTCAGAAAAACGCACCGCAGATAGCTAAAGAAGTCATTAGTCATTAGTTATTAGTTATTAGTTATTAGTTATTAGGAAGAATTCAAAATTTGGGATTTCTTCAATTTTGACTAATGACCAATGCCTTTGTGTCCCTTTCCTATTGTCCCACTCTCCCACTCTCCCACTTTCAGCCTCTCTGCGCCCTCTGCGGTCTCTGCGGTTAAATCAATAAAAGCTTATTCTACCCATGCAAAACTTACAAAATTCCCAACCCCAAACAGCGGCCCAAAAACCATCATACGATCGCACAGACTGGCAGCGCGGCTACGAATCCCAACCCAACGAATCCGACTACTGGATTGACGACATAGAAGGCGAAATCCCAGAAAGCTTGCAAGGCACATTCTTTCGCAACGGACCCGGTTTGCTAGATGTCAACGGCCAGCGCATCCATCACCCCTTCGACGGCGACGGGATGGTTTGTGCGATCGCAATTTCCGACGGCCGCGCCCACTTCCGCAACAGATTTGTCCGCACCGAAGGCTACCTCGCCGAACAAAAAGCCGGAAAAATCCTGCACCGAGGCGTTTTCGGCACACAGAAACCCGGAGGCTGGCTTAGCAACATCTTTGACGTCAAAATCAAAAACATAGCCAACACCAACATCATTTATTGGGGCGACAAACTGCTAGCACTCTGGGAAGCAGCACAGCCCTACAGACTCGACCCCCGGAGCCTAGAAACACTCGGATTAGACACCCTAGACGGCATCTTAGAACCCGGTGAAGCCTTCGCTGCCCACCCCAGAATTGAAAAAGGCAAAAATGGAGCCGGAGACAGATTAGTCAACTTTTCCGTCAAGCCCGGTTTGTCAAGTACAATTACCATTTACGAACTCGACACAAGCGGCAAACTTTTACAAAAACACGCCCACGCAATCCCCGGTTTTGCCTTCCTGCACGACATGGTAATTACCCCGAATTACTGCATATTCTTCCAAAATCCCGTCAGCTTCAATCCCCTACCATTCTTGTTAGGAATGCGGAGTGCATCCCAGTGCATTCAATTTTCGCCCAACCGCCCGACGCAAGCAATTTTAATTCCCCGCAACGGCACCGACGAGGTAAAAGTATTAGAAACCGAACCTTGCTTTGTCTTCCACCACTGCAACGCCTGGGAAGAAAACGGCGAAGTTTTTGTTGACTCTGTTTGCTACGACTCATTCCCAACCGTCGAGGCGGACGGCGATTTTCGCGAGCTTGATTTTGACAGCATTCCAGCGGGGGAATTGTGGCGGTTTAAGTTAAATTTGAATGAAAAAACTGTCAACCATCAAGTAATTGAAACTCGGTGCTGCGAGTTTCCGACATTGCATCCCAACAACGTCGGACAGCCTTACCGATATCTTTATATTGGCGCTGCGGATGCTCCGGCGGGAAATGCTCCTTTGCAAGCTATTCTTAAAATGGATTTCCAGACAGGAGAACAGCAAATTTGGAGTGCTGCGCCGCGCGGTTTTGCGGGGGAACCTGTTTTTGTTCCCCGTCCCGATGCTATGGCGGAGGATGACGGCTGGCTGCTGGTTTTGATGTATGATGCAGCTAATCATCGATCGACCTTAGCGATTCTAGATGCTAGCGACATCACCAAAGGGCCCCTAGCGCGCCTCCATTTAAAACAGCACATTCCCTACGGTTTGCACGGAAGTTTTACACCAAATGTACTGCTTCCTATCGATTCGTAGTAACTGTTAGCGATGCAAGAGGAACTCAAATTGCGATGGAAAAGGTTTGATCGTTCGGAATGCGAGTCCGCATCCATAACTAGGACTAAAGTCCGAAGGATTAAACCTTTGTTGTCAAGGGTTTGCTGTAGAAAAGCTCACAAGATTTTAAAGTATCAAATCTCCATAATTAATGCAAATTGTAAACAACAATCATCTCAAAAAAATACTCGTTTTAATTTGCAGCACAGTCATATTTTTGGCAATTATTTTATCTATTTACTCTTACAATGCTAATGCCCAAGAGCCTTACAAATTATCTCCAGAAATCTCTGTAACACCAAAAGGCTTGGTTGAGGTCACAATGACAGTAATTGGAGTAGATCCAGTGAAAAACCAATTAGAAACTCGCTTGCAATTTGAACTAAAAGGTATTTATAAAAAAGGGCCAACTTACCCTGCTCAAGATTTGTTAATGACCGTTAACGGTGCGAATGTAGAAGATTCAGAAATTACCTTTAAAGAAGGTAAGCCGATGATTGTACCTGCATTAAAGTTTAACTTAATCGAGGGCAAAATTAACAATTATCCCTTTGATACGCACATTGCTAAAGTAGCAATTTCCCTCGATCCGCTGGCTTCGATAGGCAAAAAATTTGCTCCTTTTCAAGTAAATCCAGTGCCGCTGAAATTTAAATTTAATGCTGATGTTCCTGGCTTCGATATTAGTTATAAGCCGCTGGAAGAAAATTCATCTATCTTTATTTACATCGATGTTTCTGCAACTCGATCGCTTCCAGTGAAATTCTTTGCCTTGGTGATTATTGTCATCATGTGGGTGCTGTCAATTATGGCGCTGTTGCTAGCACTAAAAGTGATGAAATCTGGCAAGTTGCCGGAAGTGGGAATGCTGAGCTGGACTGGTGTAATGCTGTTTGCTTTTCCGGCAATTCGCAACGCTCAGCCGGGGGTGCCACCAGTGGGAACTGCTAGCGATTTCCTATCGTTTTTTTGGACTGAAATTATTGTTGTGGTGGCGTTGGTGATTATTGGTAGCTGTTGGTTGAAGCGGTATCATCCGCCGGTTGAATGATAACGGGAATTGGGAATTGGGCTCTAGCGTTGCGGAGGGATTGGGAATTGGCCCGCGCAGGGAATTGGGCGGAGCGAAGCGGAGGGATTGGGCGGAGCGAAGCGGAGGGATTGGGCATTAGGAATTGGGAATTGGGCATTGGAGCTAACAAATAACCAATAACCAATAACCAATAACCAATAACCAATAACTACTGACTACTGACTACTGACTACTGACTAATTTTTTACCTGCAAATTCTCAATATCCTGGGCGGGTACGCCTAAACCGCGCAAGATAGTAAAAGCAATAATTCTATATCCCGATGGATTTGGATGAACTCCATCGGCTGCTAACAAATTCAGAGTTTTTCCCGCGTGTTTTTGATAGGTGCTAATTACTTCCCGAAAAGGTGCATTTAAATCGATAAACAAGCACTGATTTTGTTTGGCGATTTCTCTCATCGCTACTACGTATTCTTGCAATCTGCGATTTTCCGGGCCGTCCAGAATTTCGCGAATTGGAGTAGGAGAAAGCAGGGCAACTCGAATTCCGGCGGCTTTTGATGCCTGCACCATTTGGGTTATTTTGTCTATGTATTCTGCTAGCGATACTCCGGTGGCTAGGTTGCCTTGGGGATGAAACTGAAGCTTTTGGAAGTCGAAGAAGGCGTGCCAAACGTCGTTGACTCCGGCGTTAATGGTGATTAAATCTGGCTGTTTGTCGATCGCATCTTTCTGAAAACGCGCCTGCATATCACTCGCCTTGTTACCGGAGATGCCGGCGTTGACGACTTCGATTTGGCGATCGGGATACAGGGCATTCAGGTAGCGCTGCAGCAGCCAAACGTAACCTCCGGGATATTTGCCGGCTTCGGTGATGCTGTCGCCCACAGTCACAATTTTGCCCTTGCCGGCGAGGAGGTTTTGGATTTCTGGTGGCGGGGTTGCTTGGGATAGGGATTCTGTAAACACGGGAAGTAAGGAGTGAGGAATGTTAAAGATGATAACGGCAGCAATTACGGCGAGGGCTAGTCTGACTAACACTTGCTGTTTTGGGGTTTTGGGACGGGGCGATATCGCTTTTGCAGACATTCTGTAGTTTTTGACTAAAAGTTTAACTTTTGAGCTTGGCAACTATAGCCGAAGAAAAAACCAAGAAGCAATAAAATCAATGGTTTCAGCGATTTCAAATGCCCTAATCACCTAGTATAATATAGTGAAATGTGGCAGGGAGACCGATCGTGATGTTAGTGGCTTTTGTCAGTCGGTGCATGGGTGAAGCTGTTTGATTCAGGATCGGGTTTTGGTAGAGAACAAGTTTCTCTGAATTTAGAACTAGATCGAGTTTATGTCGATCGCATTTTGGAATTTATCAACAAAGGCGATAATTATTTGCCTAATTGAGAACGGGTTATTAAAGGTATTCCTAATATCTTGGGGAATTATTAAGGAGGTTAGATGATGACTTTTCAAGAAATTATTGAGTCTATTGAAAGATTGACAATAGAAGATCAGGAGCGTTTATTTGAGTTGATCCGCAAGCGACGGATTGAAAATCGGCGGGCTGAAATTTTGGCTAATGCTCAGGAGGTGATGCAGGCATTTAAGAATGGGACAGCAAAGAGAGGAACCGTTGATGATTTGATCGCAGATTTACTAGGAGATGATGATGGAAGTTGTCTGGAGTAGTGGATTTAATCGGTCTTTTAGGAAGATTACAAAGAAAAATCCACAATTAAAGGATCAAATTGCTAAGGTTTTAAGGCTGTTGACAGATGATCCATTTATGCCATCTTTGAAGTCTCACAAGTTAGGAGGGGATTTAGCCGGGTTATGGTCTTGTTCTGTTGCTTACGATTGCAGAATAATTTTTAAATTTTCTGACGATGAGGAATTATTAGAAATGGTTATTCTATTGGTGGATATTGGAAGCCATGATGACGTTTATTAATGTAGCTGCGCCTTGACGCTATGCCCTACGGCTGCAAGCCCCTTGATTTGGATTATGATAGAAACAAGACTTACGCATTTCAAAGTAATTCTTTTTGGCCCATGAGTTCCGATTTAGTTCCCTTGCTTCCGAAAGTATCGATAGGCCGTCGCGCTGCTGCTTTCTGCATCGACGCGATCGCAGTTGGGTTGCCCAGTTTGCTTCTCGGCGCAAATCCGATCGTCCAAACCATCTTTTTTTTCCTGCTGTGGATGATCCTGCGCGTACCCATTGTCAGGAAAAACCACGGTCAAAGTCTTGGGCGCTGGGCGTTGGACATGAAAATTATCGATGTTAGACTCGAACGGATTCCCGGAGTGCAGAAACTTTGCAAGCGCGAGGGATTGCTGGGCATTTGCGCCGCCCTAGCCTTTGCGGGTGTAGGCGGGCTCACATCTACCAACGCCGCCGTCTTGCTGCTGATTCTGCCGCTGGCGATCGACTGTAGCACTGCCTTCATCGACACCGCCCGGTTTCCCCAAGCTTTTCACGATCGACTCAGCAAGACGATCGTCATCGGCACCAAGCGCGGCTACTCCCTCGACATCAAAGTTAGAAGATTACTTGACCAAGTGCAGACCAGTGTGAGACGATAATAAATTGTGTTTAAATTAGTCGAAATTTATTTAGAATTATGGCTAAAGGTGTCCGGATCATAATTACTCTAGAGTGTACTGAGTGCCGAACCAACGCGAGCAAACGCTCCAAAGGCGTGTCTCGGTACACCACCACCAAGAACCGTCGCAACACGACGGCGCGGCTGGAACTCAAAAAGTTCTGCCCCCATTGCAACAAGCACACTGCCCACAAAGAGATTAAGTAGTCATTAGTCATTAGTCATTAGTCATCAGTCATCAGTCATCAGTCGTTGGCAATTGACATTGACCCGCGAACAGCAGATAACTAACAAATGCTTTCCTGATGCCTAGCAACTAACGGCTAATAACTAAAAACTAACAGTCAACAGTTAACAGTCAACAAACAAAGAACCATGACTTACTTTCGCCGGCGCGTTTCGCCAATCAAGCCAGGAGACCCGATCGACTACAAAGATGTCGAGTTGCTCAAAAAATACGTCACAGAACGCGGTAAAATACTGCCCCGCCGGATTACCGGTTTGACGGCAAAACAGCAGCGAGATTTGACCAGAAGCATCAAAAGAGCAAGAATTGTAGCTTTGATGCCCTTCGTAAATCAAGAAGGCTAATTCGATTTTGGATTTTAGATTTTAGATTTTGGAAAGATAGGACTTACGCGAAAACAACGTCTTTTTGTCGCAAGCGAAAATCGCTAATCGAGCGCAAGATTGGGTATTTAGTCGGTGGTGCGTAAGTCTTAATCAAAATCTAAAAAGTTAAAAATTAAAGCACAAAAAGCCCAACTTTTTAGATGTTAGTTTTAACAAGAGATGTAAAAAAGATAAACATCCAAAATCTAAAATCCCCGGATCGCAACCAGACAAATAGCAAGAGTGAAATATTCCAATAAAAATTAATAAAGCTGGCAAGTGGAGAAGGGAACGTTAGTAGAATTTAGAGTGCACGGCGATCGCCGTCTGGCAGTTGCCGATCGCCCCGACGGCAAGAAAAACTGGGTAGTGGTAGACGAAAAAGGCCAACCGCACAGCATACCGCCCAAGCAAATCAGCTACGAAGCAGTCGGAGAAAGTTACAAACCCTCCGACATTCCCAAATTTCTTAAAGAAGTAGAAGGTTACTCAGATCCGTCGAGTTTAGAAGTCGCTTGGGAACTCCTAGTGGACGACGGAGAAAGCACAGATCCCGAATCCCTCGCCATGCTGCTATTTTCCGATCGCACTCCGGCCCAGTGCTACGCAGCATACTGTTTGCTCTCAACAGACAAACTGTATTTCAAACAAAAGGGCGATCGTTACGAACCGCGATCGGCCGCCCAAGTAGCCGAAATCAAACACCAGCAAGAAGTAGAACAGCAGCGACACCAAGAATCCCAAGGATTTTGGGATCGAGTCAAACAGCGGCTGGCTGGGGAAAATGTCGAGTGGATTAATAGCGATCGAACTCGCCTCGACGCCCTAGAACGCTTTGCAACCCTCGGAGAAGAAGCCACGCACCGCACCCCGGCCTTAGAAACTTTAGCCAGCTTAGAACGCTCCGAAAACCCCGAAGCAGCATTTCAACTCCTAGTCGATCTCGGCCTGTGGAGCACCCACGAAAACCTGTTTTTGCGGCGCAGCCAAATTCCCCTACAATTGTCCGCAAAGGTATTAGAAGTGGCCCAAAGCTGCCTAGAAAATCCCCCAACCGACTCGGAGACAAACCGTCTCGACTTAACTCACCTCAAGGTTTACACGATCGACGACGAAAGCACCACCGAAATCGACGACGGACTAAGCTTAGAATTCCTCGAAAACGGCCAGCAACGGCTGTGGATACACATTGCCGATCCCACCAGCTTGCTTTCCCCCGGAGACGAACTCGACCTCGAAGCCAGAAAGCGCACCACTACAGTTTATCTGCCCACCGGCTCGATCCCGATGTTTCCCTCAGCATTGGCCGCCGGGCCGATGAGCTTGGTTCAAGGCAAAGAGTGCAACGCCCTCAGCTTTAGCGTCACCTTAGACGAAATCGGCGCGGCTCAAGATTACAGCATCCACATCAGCAAGATCAAACCAACCTACCGCTTAACCTACGATGATGTAGACGAAATGCTGGAGTTGGGAATCGAAGCAGAACCGGAAATAGGGGCGATCGCCATTGCGGCCAAACTGCGGCAAAAATGGCGCGAAGTCCAAGGCGCAATCAACATTTTCATGCCCGAATCCGTCATCAAAGTCCACGGCGAGGACATCGACATCCACGTCATCGACGAGTCCACAGCCCGAATGCTAGTAGCTGAAATGATGATTTTAGCTGGCGAAGTCGCCGCCCGCTACGGTCAAACTCACAGCCTGCCAATACCCTACCGCTATCAGCCCCAGCCAGAACTCCCCCCCGATGAAGAACTGCTGGCCGTACCCGCAGGCCCCGCCCGCGCTTGCGCCCTGCGCCGCTGTATGCCCCGCAGCGAAATGGGCTTGACCCCCGGACGTCACGCAGGCTTGGGTTTGGAATTGTACGCTCAAGTTACTTCTCCCATCCGCCGCTATACCGACTTGCTGGCTCACTTCCAAATTAAAGCCCACCTGCGGGGCGAACCACTGCCTTTTTCTGCCCAAGAAATACAGGATATTGTGATGTGTCTCGGCACCGCAGTCAGAGAAGCTTCTACCGTCGAACGCCAAACTAACCGCTATTGGGGATTGGAATATTTGCGGCGCAATCCCGATCGAGTTTGGGAAGCTTTAATGCTGCGCTGGCTGAGGGAAGATAGCAATCTCGCATTGATTTTATTGGAAGAATTGGGCTTAGAATTGGCGATGCGATTTGGTCGATCGGTCGAAATTGGCGATCGGCTAGAAGTCAAAGTCACACATTGCGATCCGCGATCGGATGTGATTAACTTCCAAGAAGTGATTCTTGAACCCGCACAATAGGATTTGAGATTTGGGATTGGGGCTTTAAGATGATCTATATCGTCTATTCCTATGTGTCCTCTGCGGTTAAGCAAAAAAATTAGGCATCTATTTATATACAGCAAATTCCACATTTATGAAGTACACCCCGGAGCGATAGATCCCCCTAGGGACACGGCACTGCCGTGTCCCTACAATTCACAAACCTGGGATACGCTGTATAACCCATTTGGCAGCTCTGATGGTGAGCTAAAATCAGAAATAAATGCCCTACGACCGCAGCTTAACTGACTTATAAAAAACACTCGGTAAGCGGAAAACTCTGAGTCTTTAGACCTGAGATGAAAGATTCACGGCGGTTAAAACCGCCGTGAATCTTTCTTAATTCTTAACATTTGAAAAGTATAAAAGGTATTAAAACGGCTTTACAAGTGGAAGTGTCAGTATTGAATTTCTTAAGATATGTGACAAGTTTGGTTTGATCAATGTTTTTGGTGTATATTCATAATAAGTAGAAATTAAATTGATTGCTATTGAGTAACTGGCTGCAAAGTAAGGAAAAATAGCAATCAAGATTAAGTTCAACCCAAAAAAGAATCAAAAGTCTAACTTGGTATCGGTACGCGGGGACTCCGCGAAACCTGGGTTAAAGACCCTAAACGCTTGAGGATCTTGTTCAAATACAAGGATAGCAGCCCACCTTTTTAGGCAACAGGATTGCGCCCAGGAACCCTAGCAATAGGGATATTAAGGCCGGAATGTCTTAAGAATCTGAGTGGCTTTAGCCCTGAGAGTGTCAAAGTGGGAAATCCTTGAGCCCTTACTACCCGAGAAGCAGAAAACTAGACCCCCTGTGCGGACAAAGAGACAAATCTTGGAGGGGATATTTGATCGACTAAAGAATGGCTGTAATTGGTGCGATCTGCCCAGAGACTTGCCCCCCTACTCGACCGTATTCTGGCATGACAAGGAGTGGCGCTAGTCAGGGAATTCTAGACCAGGTAACGCCACTGTATCGGGGCATTACAAACAGTTTGGCGTAAGTTTTGATTAAAAAATTAATAGCTAAAAGACAAAATTTAGGTTTTTTATTGGATGGCGGGGCCACCAGTAAAAAATTTTACAAAATTTAAAATTAAATGTTACAAAACAAAATGTTTGTGAGGACAAAATTACTTATTATATTTTGAAAGCTTCTGTTCTTGAGGCTTGAGACGCTCTAAGCCAAAGGATTTTATAAATTTAATGGCCGATGTAACCCAAATTCCTGGAATTCAAAGCCTTTGGGAAAAAACTGGCGGTGATTCCCAAGTTTGTGTAGCGGTACTAGATGGCTTAGTAGACCGGGATCACGCTTGTTTGGCCGGAGCAAACCTCCAACGGCTACCCACATTGGTGCAGGAAGAACTATCTGCCACCGGTGCCATGTCTCTGCACGGTACCCACGTTGCCAGCATAATCTTCGGGCAACACGGCTCAGAAATACCCGGAATTGCCCCTAAATGCCGGGGATTAATCGTTCCCATCTTTTCCGACAACCGATCGAGGGTTTCTCAGCTAGATATAGCTCGTGCGATCGAAAGTGCTGTCAGCGCGGGCGCTCATATTATCAACATCAGCGGCGGTCAACTGACCGAAATAGGCGAAGCCGAAGGCTGGCTCGAAAGTGCCGTGCAACTGTGCAACGACAACAACGTTTTAATCGTGGCTGCGGCTGGGAACGACGGTTGCAATTGCTTGCACGTACCTGCTGCACTGCCGGCAGTTTTGGCAGTGGGAGCAATGGACGATCGAGGTCAGCCTCTAAATTTTAGTAACTGGGGGGAAACCTACAAGGATCAAGGTATTCTAGCCCCCGGAGAAAACATCCTAGGAGCCAAGCCCGGAGGAGGCACTACCCGACTTAGCGGCACCAGCTTTGCCACCCCCGTTATTTCAGGGGTGGCTGCTTTGTTGCTCAGTCTGCAAATTAAGCAGGGACAAAAGCCCGATCCGAGCAAAGTGCGGGAAGCCATTTTAAAAAGTGCCTTACCCTGCTATGCCGATACAGAAAGTGCAGACCGCTGTCTAGTTGGCAAGCTCAATGTTTTGGGTGCAAGTTATTTAATACAAGGAGGAAAAATGTCAGAGCAATTAGAAGGCGTCGAGGCTGCTGGCTGCGGTTGCGAAGGAATAACTCAAACAGTTTTAGAAGAAACCGTACAAGCCCAACAGCAACTACAAGAAAGCTTAGAAAGCGCACTGCTTTCTTCAACATCTCTCCCACCCACCCCCGAATCTCTACTAACATCCACACAAATTCGTTCATTTAGCAGCCCAAGCAATTCTATTATGAGCAACAACCGATCAACCGGCATCGCCCCCAGCCAAGCACCCAGCGACCTCGAAGATGTCCAGCTTGTCTACGCCTTGGGAACATTGGGTTACGACTTCGGCAGCGAGGCGAGGCGCGACTCGTTCAAGCAACTGATGCCGGCCTATGAAATTGACAATACCGCCGTGCCGGCTAATCCCTACGATGCCCGCCAGATGGCAGACTATCTCGAACAAAACCCCTCAGAGGCGAAGTCTTTAATTTGGACGCTAAACCTGGAACTGACACCCATTTACGCCATTGAGCCGGTCGGAGCTTTTGGCCGCGACGTGTACGGTCTTTTGCAAGAATTTTTGGCAGGCCAAGTAGAGGCGGAAGACAGTGAAGACTATGTGGAACGAGTCAGCATTCCGGGGGTTCTGAGCGGCAAAACCGTTAAACTATTCTCTGGCCAAGTAGTGCCGGTGATCGAACCGCACAACACGCGAGGAATTTACAGTTGGAAAGTTAATACCCTCGTCACCGCCGCTTTAGAAACAGTCCGCGCCACGGCAACAGAAGCAACCGAAGAAACGATGCGACGCACCCTCGGCAGTTTCCTCAACCGGATTTACTACGATTTGCGGAATTTGGGGACAACTTCCCAAGACCGAGCACTAAATTTTGCTGCTACTAACGCTTTCCAAGCGGCTTCTACCTTCGCCGCAGCAGTGGCAACAGGCATGGAACTCGACAGCATTACGGTAGAAAAAAGCCCGTTCTGCCGGCTTGATAGTGATTGCTGGGATGTGAAATTAAAGTTTTTTGACCCAGAAAATAGCCGCCGTGCTAAGAAAGTTTACCGCTTTACCATTGATGTGAGCGACACGATCCCGGTGACGCTGGGCGAAGTGCGTTCTTGGTCTACTCCTTACTAATTTGGACATATTATGAATCTGCCAAAATTATCACCACCGGTGAAAAGACCAGAACTCATTCACCCCCACCGCTCTGTCGATGTAGTGAATGGTCGGTCAGAAGAGTTGGTTGACATTCGCATCCGATTGATGCACGGGGCAAATTACAATGACCCGGCGCCGTTTGCTTACCGGAGCTATCAACAACTTAAAAGTTCTAGCTGTGGCTGCTGGGGGGGCAGGCGGTAAAAACCACTTTTCTCCTCTTTTTCGCCAAAAATAACGGCTGATTTTTAAACTAAAAAGTTTAGATACAGCGTATTCCAGGTTTGTGAAGTAGGGACACGGCACTGCCGTGTCCCTACGGGGGGAAGCTCACGATAGGCGGGTGTACTTCATAAATGTGGAATCTGCTGTATGAAATGGGAAACTTAGCCCCCCGATCCAATTCATATCTAAACTCTGAAGCCAGCAGGAATCAAAGTGATGACTAATCTCCTAAATAACAGCCGACCAGTTCTGACCTTTGACGGGGTAGAGAGTTATGTTGCCCTCCCCCATATTTCCTGCGATTTAGGCAACAACTTTACGGTAGAAGCTTGGGTGAAAACTAAAACAACTAAGGGGGTGCAAAGGGTATTTTCGGAGCATCCTGCTTGGGGTTTTGGTTTATTTAACAGCCAGCTCCGATTCACGGTTTATAAAAGAAAAAATTACAACACTACCTCAGCTAAGCTTGTAGCCGGCACTTGGTTTCATCTAGCGCTGGTGTTTGAAGCTAACAGCAAGCTTCACTTTTACGTTAATGGTGAACTCGTGCAGACTTTTGTCGGCAGCCGGCGGCGCAAATCAAGCAGCATTAGTTGGGAAATTGGCAGGAAAAATCCTCAAGGTGCAGAATCTTGGAAGGGTCAACTTTCTGAAGTCCGCATCTGGAATAAATGCCGCATTCAAGCAGAACTTCAAGCTGATATGTCCCGCTGTTTGGCAGGAAATGAACCGGGACTAGCAGGCTATTGGCCTTTAAATGAAGGTACGGGCAATACAGTTTGCGACAAGACTCAAAATGCTAATCACGGGATTGTTCATGAGGCAACTTGGGAGTTGTCTGAGGTTCCCGTTATCCCCGAAGTAATTGAAACACAGGAGATGCTGACTATGACGAATGCAAATGCTCCACAAGAACGCTTGCAAACAGTGCTGAATTTTGACGGCATTGATGACAAGATTGATATTGATTATGCCAAGGAAATCAATCCCGCTACGTTCACCGTTGAGGCGTGGGTGATGTTCATTGGGGGCGACGGATACCGATCGGTATTAATGTCGCGGGATGGGTCGGATGTGAATGGTTGCAAGGGCTATATGTTCTATGCGACTCCCTCGCAGAAATGGGAGTTTTGGCTGGGTAGCGGCGAGGTGGGAGCGAGTTGGATTGTTTTGGGTGGGCGGGATATTGAGATTAATGTTTGGGTACATTTGACGGGGGTGTACGATGGAAAATCTGATACAGCTTATTTCTATGTCAACGGCCAGGAAGTGAGCAAGCGAGAGAATATCAAGTTTAAAGCAAATAGTAAACGTCCCTTCCGTATTGGTGCGGGGAACACGGAGCAACCGGGTTACGGAGATTATTGGTTTAATGGGAAAATTGCCGAGGTTCGTCTGTGGAATAAAGTCCGCACCGCTAAGGAAATTCAATCGAAATTAGTTCACCGTTTAAAAGGCGATGAAACGGGGTTAGTGGGGTATTGGTCGCTGTCAGAAGGGTCGGGGACTTTGGCGCGGGAGAAGGCGAAAAAACCTCAAAATGGCAAGATTTTTGGGGAGGCAGTTTGGGGTCAGTCGTTAATGCCAATTATTGATGCTCCGGACCCGAAGGATCGGTTGTTAAATTCGACGGGTTTGGAAGATTATGGTTACTGGTGGAAGAAGTTGTCTGAGGCGCAAGTAGATAAGCCAAAGGTGCCTTTCCGTCGGGGGAGAATTTGGAGTTAAAAGCAGGCAAAAATTCCATCATTGGAATCACTAAATTAAGCGAAAAGCGGTTAATCTTTAAGAGATTCAGCCGCTGTTTTCCCTGGAAGTTGACAATAAAAACCAGCCAAATAAATAACAAAAAAATGCTTGACGTTTCAAAATTGTGTAGCTATTATTAGTGCAGAGGGATTCCCAAAAAACTATCCCTTTCTAAGTGCTAATCACTAGGCGCTCTGCATTCATTGCAGCCACTAGCCAACGGGAAAAACTAAAAACTTTCCCTACTAATCAAATTGCACGCTTAATTAGGAAAGAAAAATCATGAAAAAGAGTCTCAAAC